>NZ_NEDJ01000004.1 GCF_002114285.1 Halorubrum ezzemoulense DSM 17463 | reverse complement strand
AGTCCGCTCAGCGCCGGGCTGTCGATCATGCTCTGCGGCGGCCTGACGTGGCTGGCCAGCGTCGAGGAACCGGCCGCCTTCTCGACCGCGCTTCTGGTCCTCGTGAGCGCGCGCGGCGACGCGGTGCTCGTGTTCGGCACCACCGTCGACCCGGCGGCGGCCTACGTCGTGGCCGTCGCGGTCTCCGGCAGTCTCGTCGCGGGCGCGTTCACCGTCTGGCGCACGCGGTTCTACGAGGAGCGCGCTCGCTACCTCTACGGGACCACGCAGGCTGACGACCACGTCCTGGTGCCGATGCGTGGGGAGACGAGCGAGGCGACCGCGTTCTTCGGCGCGCGGCTCGCGGCCGCCCACGACGCCGGGAAGGTCGTCCTCCTCGACATCGTCGACGACGCGGAGATGGCGGTCGCGGAGCGGGCAGTGTCCGCCGACCACGGCGCCGCGACGCCCGGAGACCTCCCGGACTCGGTGCGGGCGTCGTTCGACGGCGACTTCGAGGAGGAGGTCTCGGACCGAGCGGCGGCGGCGGCGGTCGAGCGGCTCGAACCTCACGCCGCGGAGATCCGAGCCCGGTTCGACGTGCCGTGCGAGGTGGTCGTCGCGGCCGACGGCGATCCGGCCCGGGTCGCCGTCGAGACCGCCCGCGCGACGAACTCGGACCTGATCGTGACGCCGTACGAGACCGAAGACGGCCTCCTCTCGCCGTTCGCCCGGGAGGTCTTCGCCGGTCCACTCGACGCCGTCGCGTTCCGGTCGACGACGGGCGTCCACACCTGGCGGCGCGTCCTCGTACTGGTCGCCCGGCCCGGCGACTCGGCGCACGCGATGATCGACTTCGCAGAGCGACTGGCCGGCGAGAGCGGCGGGGTGAGCGTCTGTACCTGTATCGACGCCGAGTCCGAGCGCAGACGGGCCGAGACGAAGCTGGCGAACCCCGTCGAGACCACGACGGGGCCGGTCGAGACGCGGGTCGCGCGGTCGGAGGTGACGGCGTTTCTCGGCGCGAACGCGGACGCCTACGACCTCGTCCTCATGGGGTCGAGCGGGGACCGCTCCGCGGCCTCGCGGCTCGTCTCTCCGCCGACCTTCGAGCGCATCCAGGACGTCCAGTGCGACGTGGCCATCGTGGACCGCGGGAACGCGGACCACGAGGTGCGGGTGTTACGAGAGGGGTGAGACCGTCGGCGGCGCGCGCGCGGCGGATCTCCTCTCGGCCAACCGCCGCCGCTCCTCCATTTATATACCTCCCGCCGCGTAGTTCGGTCGTGTCCCGCGTCACCGTCAGCATCGACCCGCACGTGCACTCCGAGGACAGCTACGACGGGCACGAGCCGGTCGATCTGATCTTGGAACACGCGGCCGAGATCGGGCTCGACGCGGTCGTTATCACTGACCACGACGTGATCCGCGAGTCGAAACGCGCCGCGGAGACCGCCGCCGAGTACGGGCTGATCGGCATCCCCGGCGTGGAGGTGTCGACCGCGCACGGCCACCTGCTGGCGATCGGCGTCGATCGAATGCCGCCGCGCGGCGAGCCGTACGCCGAGACGGTCCGGCGGATCCACGAGCAGGGCGGCGTCGCGATCGTTCCCCACCCGTTTCAGCGCTCGCGCCACGGCGTCCGTCAGCGCGACATCCCGACGCCCGGATCGGGCGACGGCTCCGGCGGGGAAGCGCCGGACGCCGAAACGTCCGGCGTGGACGCGGAACTGCCGGACGAGGACGCGGTCGACGCGGCCGGGGCCGCCGCGCCGGGCGCCGAGGTCGACGCCGTCGAGGTGTTCAACGCGTGGCTGTTCACGGGGTACCGAAACCGACGCGCGCGGCGGTTCGCGGCGACCCACGGCTACCCGGGGGTCGCCGCGAGCGACGCGCACCACCTCCAGTACGTCGGCCGGGCGTTCACTGAGCTGACGATCGAGGGGCGAGAGTCGGTCGGCGAGGTCACCGCGGACGACGTGCTGACGGCGATCCGCCGCGGCACGACGACCGTCGACGGCCGGCGCGCGCCGATCCGAATGGCGGCGAAACACTACGTCGGCGCAGCCGGACGCCGGTCCGGGTACTACGCGCGGACCGGCGCGGCCCGGGGCGCTCGGGCCACCAGGCGGACGACCCTCGGCGCGCTCACGGCCGCGAAGGTCGCCGCCCTCCAGTCGGTCCACCGGACTCGCCGGTTCCTCTCGTGGTTCGCCTGACCGGGCGCGTCGGCGGCCGGGGGCGTCGGCGAGCGGCCGCGACCGAGGGTCCGAACGACGGCGCCCGCGGAGAACGGGGTTTTTGCCCGCGGCCGCGAATGTGTGGGCATGAGCCACGACAGACGGGAGTCCGGGTTCAAGCGGCGGACCCGGGTCGCGGACGCGAGGGCGACGCTGCTCGACGCCGTCGCGCCGAACGACCGGACGGAGACGGTCCCGGTCGAGGCGGCCGACGGCCGCGTCGTCGCCGAACCGATCGACGCGCCGGCGCCGGTGCCGGGGTACGACCGCGCCGCGATGGACGGGTACGCCGTCCGCGCGAGCGACACCTTCGGCGCCGGCGACCGATCGCCGGCGGTCCTGACCGCCAAGCCCGCCGAGGCGGACGCGGTCGCGCCCGGCGAGGCCGCTCGGGTCCACACCGGCAGCGCAGTCCCGGAGGGCGCGGACGCGGTCGTGATGATCGAACAGGTCGAGTCGGTCGGCGGCGAGGTGGAGGTGTTCGAGGCGGTCGCGACCGGCGAGAACGTCGGCGAGGCCGGCGAGGACGTCGCCGACGGCCAGCGCCTCTACGAGCCCGGCCACGCCCTGCGCCCCTCCGACCTCGGCCTGCTGCGCTCGGTGGGCCTCGACACCGTCACGGTCCGGGAGCCGCCAGAGGTCGCCGTGATTCCGACCGGCGAGGAGCTGGTGGAGTCGGATCCCGGCCCCGGCGAGGTGATCGAGGCGAACGGGCGCACCGTCTCCCGGCTCGTCGAGCGCTGGGGCGGCGAGGCGCGCTACCGCGACGTCGTCACCGACGACCCGGAGGCGCTGCGCGAGGCCGTCGCCGCCGACCTCGACGCCGACGTGGTCGTCACCACCGGCGGCTCGTCAGTCGGGGAGCGGGACCTGATCCCCGAGGTCGTCGGCGACCTCGGCGAGGTGCTGGTCCACGGCGTCGCGCTGAAGCCCGGGCACCCAGTCTGCCTCGGCCGCGCCGAGGGGACGCCGATCGTGTCGCTGCCCGGCTACCCGGTCGCGTGTATCGTCAACGCGGCGCAGTTCCTCCGCCCCGCGATGAAGCGCGCGGGCGGGGCCGACGTAGAGCCGTTCCCGACGCGGCGCGCGACGCTCGGCCGGAAGGTCGCGAGCGAGCCCGGTGTACGGACCTTCGCGCGCGTGTCACTTTCGGGTCCCGACGACGGCCCCGACGGGGACGCGGCGGTCGACGACGCGCTCCCGACGGCGACGCCGACCCGCGCGAGCGGCTCCGGCATCCTCTCCAGCGTCGCGCTCGCTGACGGCTGTGTGGTCGTGCCCGAGCCGCGGGAGGGGCTCGACGCCGGCGAGTCGGTCGACGTCGAACTGTGGGAGGTGACGGAATGAGCGACCGCAAGGAGTTCCGGGACCTCGCGACCCCCGAGGCCGCGCGCGAGGCGATCGAATCGCTCGACCTGTCGCCGACCCCGGAGACGGTCTCGCTGGCGGACGCCCGCGGTCGCGTTCTCGCCGAGCGCGTCGACGCCGCGATCGACGTGCCCGGCTTCGACCGCGCGTCGATGGACGGGTACGCCGTCCGCGCGCGGGAAACCTTCGGCGCGGACGAGGCGGATCCCGCCGAACTCGACCTCGTCGGCGCGGTCCACGCGGGCGCCGCGCCCGACGTGACCGTCGAGCCGGGGACCTGCGCGGAGATCTCCACCGGCGCCGTCATGCCCGACGGCGCCGACGCGGTCGTGATGGTCGAGCGCACCGACGAGCTCGGTTCGGGCGGGGACGGGGTCGACGACGACGGTCCCTCGCGGATCGCTGTCCGCACGTCGGTCGCGCCGGGCGATCACGTGATGACAGCCGGGACCGACATCGCCGCCGGCGCCCGCGCGCTCGGACCGGGCACGCGGCTGACGCCCCGCGAGATCGGGCTGCTGTCGGCGCTCGGCGTCGACGAGGTCCCGGTCGAGGGGCGGCCGCGGGTCGGTATCGTCTCGACCGGCGACGAGCTGGTCCGCCCGGGCGAGGCGCTGAACCCGGACCGCGGGGAGATCTACGACGTGAACTCGACGACGATCGCCGCCGGCGTCGAGGAGGCGGGCGGCGAGCCGGTCCTCTACCCGCACGCCGGCGACGACTACGACGAGATGGAGCGGCTGCTGCGCCGGGCGGCCGACGAGTGCGACCTCGTGCTCTCGTCGGGGTCGACCTCGGCGAGCGCGGTCGACGTCATCTACCACGTGATCGAGGCGCGCGGGGAGCTCCTGCTCCACGGCGTCGCGGTCAAGCCCGGGAAGCCGATGCTGATCGGCCGGCTCGACCGGGGCGGCTCCGACGGCGGCGACGGCGACGAAGGCGTCGGCGAGGACGCCGCCCGGAACGATGCCTCGGTCGGCGAGTCCGCGTACGTCGGCCTCCCCGGCTACCCGGTGTCCGCGCTCACCATATTTCGCACGTTCGTCGCGCCCGCGATCCGCGACGCCGCCGGCCAGCCCGAGCCCGCGACGGCGACCGTCGAGGGGCGGATGGGCGTGAGCGAGCGCTACTCGGAGGGCCGTCTCCGGCTGATGCCCGTCGGCCTGCTCGACCTAGACGACGACGCCCCCCCGCTCGTCTACCCGGTGGACAAGGGGTCCGGCGCGACGACGAGCCTCGTCGAGGCTGACGGCGTCGTCGCGGTCGACCCGGACACGGAGGTCCTCGACGCCGGTGAGGCGGTCGAGGTACAGCTGTTCTCGCCGGACGTGCGCCCGCCGACGCTGCTCGGCGTCGGCGAGGACGACCCCGCGCTCAACCGCCTGCTCGACCGCCTCGCGAACCCGCGGTACCTCGCCGTCGGCTCGCGCGGGGGGCACCGCCGCCTCCGCGACGGCGTCCCCGACGTGGCGGTGACCGCCGGACCGACCGACCGCGAGGTCGGCGCCGAAGCCCTCGGCGGCTGGACCCGCGAGTGGGGGCTTGTCGTCCCCGACGGCAACCCGGAGGCGGTGACCGGGATCGCGGACCTCGTCGACCGCGACCTCCGCTTCCGGAACCGGCCGACAGTCTCGGGCCTCCGTCGGAGCCTCGACACGGCGCTCGACGACCTCGCGGACGAGCGCGACGCCGACCGCCGGGACCTCGCCGAGCGGATCGACGGCTACGAGCGGACCGCGAAGGCGTTCGAGAGCCCGGCCCGCGCGGTCGTCGCGGGCGACGCGGACGCCGGGCTCGGGCTCCGCGAGACGGCGGAACGGCTGGGCTGTGCGTTCGTCCCGCTCGGCGAGCAGTCGGTCGTCGTCAGGGCGGCCCCCGACCGCGCCGGCCGCGAGCCGGTCGCGGCGCTGGCGGCCGCACTCGACGGCGACGGCGGTCGCGGCGGGATCAACGCGATCCTCGCCGACCTCCCGGGCTACTCGCGGAACAGCCGAAACGATCCCTGACCGACAACGACCTCGCCGCGGTCCCCGTCGACGCCGCTGGTGACGGTCATCTCGCTGACGCCGATGGAGCCGCCGGCCCGGATCACTTCGGCCTCCGCGCGGAGGTCGCCGGTCGCGGGGCGGAGGTAGTTCGCGTTGAGGTTCACCGTCGCGACGCCGCCGTCGAGCGGGTCCTCGAACGTCGTGCGCTGCGCGACGCCGCCGGCCGTGTCAATCAGCGTCGCCGCCACGCCGCCGTGGATCGTCTGCCCGTCCGTGTTCGTGAGCTTCTCGTCGAAGGGGATCGAGAGCACGACGCGCCCGCGCTCGACCGTCTCGACCGACGTGTTCAGCCACGAGAGGTAGCCGTGTTCGTCCTCTAACTTTTGTTCGACGAACCGCGTCGCCGCGTCGGGGAGCGGGTCCATCTCCGCGATGTCCGTCTGATCCATGTCCCGCCGGTCGTCCCGGGACGGCTTGTACCCCCCGGAAACGGGCGACAACCGGCGATCGATTGACGGCCTCGCTCACCCGACGCCGAGCCGGATCGGGTCGTCGCTTGGCACGAGCTCGACCGTCACCGACTCGCCGATCGCGAACGAGCGGTCCGGACAGACCAACTTGACGCCGAAGCGCTCGCCGCGCGCGGCGAACAGGGAGAGCCCCACGATGCGATCGCCGTTCGCGCGGACGTCGACCGCCCCCCACTCGACCCGTGGCGCCCCGGACGACCCCCCGCCGTGGGCGGCCGCGGTTCCGATCCGGGTCCCGAGGAGGGACACCGCGTCGCCCGACCGCGGGCGTCGGTCGTCTCTTCCATCCTCGCCGGGCGCCGCGTCGCTCGCCGCGAACGTCCCGCCGCCCGCGTAGTGCGTCAGCCCGCCGTCGAGCGGGACCCCCCCGTCGCTCGCGAGCGCCGCGAACGACGGTCCGGGCTCGGTCCGCCGCGGGCCGGCGAGCACGACGTGGGTCGGCCCCCGCTCGACGACGGTTCCGGTCCCGTCCCACGCGACCGGCTCCACGGGGAGGTCCGCGGCGACCGGGAGCGACCCGCTCGCTCGGAGGGGGTTCGCGTCCGGTGGGCGGAACCCGAGGTGGACGTGGTCATCCACCCACTGGCCGAAGAAGCCCGAGCGGGTCGTCGGGCCGAGCGCGTCGCCGACGGTGACCCGGTCGCCCGGCGCCACCGCCGGGATCACGTGGAGGATCCGCGCGACGGTGCCGGAGGGCGCGCCCGCGCGAGCACACCACTCGTCGTCGAGGCCGACGACGATCAGGTGGTCCTCGTCGGCCGCATACGGGCGGTCCGGACAGCCGACGGTGCGGACCGCGCTGACGGTCCCGGCGACCGGAGAGCGGCCGACCCCGTCGCCCGGGTAGAGGTCGACGGCGCGACCGCGTTCGTGGGCGGGGTACGGGGAGTTGAACCGCGAGAACTTCTCGTATTGCTCGACGACCTCCGCGGGGAGCGTGACGGTCGCCTCCGGCGGGTCGGTCACGGGTCGGCGACCTCCATCCCCTCGATCACGAACCGCGCGCCGCCGGCGTCGGACTCGGTGACCGAGAGCGTCCAGCCGTGCGCCTCGGCGATGTCGCCGACGATCGCCAGCCCCAGCCCGGTGCCGCCGCCGAGCGACACGCCGCGCTCGGTGACTCGCTCGCGCTCCTCGGCCGGGATCCCGGGACCGTCGTCGCCGATCGAGAGCGCGGCCCGGTCGCCGCCTCGGGTGATAGCGACCGTGACGGCCACGTCCTCTCCCGCGTGTTCGATCGCGTTGCGGAACAGGTTGGAGGTCAGCTGTTCGAGCCGGTCGCGGTCGGCCAACGCGGTCGCGTCGCCCGCGACGGTCAGCGTCGCGTCGGCGGTCTCGAGCCGCGACCAGACGCGTCTGACCGTCCCGTCCAGCGAAACCCGGTCGAGGTCGTCGACCGTCTCCCCCGCCGTCGCCAGCGCGAGGAGTCCCTCGATCATGTCGTCCATCCGCTCGTGGGCGTTCGCGGCCCGCTCTAAGGCGCCGTCGGGGTCGCCGTCGCGCTGGCGGGCCAGCTCGACGGCCGCAGACGCGGCGGCGAGTGGGTTTCGCAGGTCGTGCGAGACGACGCCGGCGAACTCCTCTAACCGCTCGTTCTGCCGTTCGAGCTCCGCCTCCCGGCGTTCGAGTTCCGCCTGTCGCCGCTCCCGCGCGGTCACGTCGCGGAGCAGGAAGACGTGGCCGCGGTCGGTCCCGCGCGGGTCCGTGATCGGGTTCTCTTGGATGTCGAACTCGCGGTCCCCGATGGCGATCGGGTGTTCGACGCCGGACTCCAGCCGCGGGAACACGTCCGACAGCGACGAGCCGACCGCGTCGGGCGGGAGGAGCGACTCGGCGGCGGGGTTGAGGTCGCGGATCCGCCCGTCGGAGCCGGAGACGATCACCGGGTCCTGCATCACCTCGACCGCGGTGTCGCGCGCGACGACCGCGGCGTCGAGGGTGCCGAGCCAAAAGACGGTGCCGTAGAGGAACACGCCGTGGATCACGAACGCCGTCGGCAGCCACGAGAGGTCTCCGTAGCTCCCGACGTCGACGAACGTCACGGCCCCCGCGAGGAACGGGAACAGCGTGCCGAGCAGCACGACGAACGTCTGGAGCCGGTAGCGGTTCCCGGTCCGGTCGTAGAGGTCGACGACGAGGGACGCGCCGGCGAGACACAGCGCGTACGCGAAGAGGACGAACGCGCCGCCGGCGGGACCCAACCCGTATCCGAGCAGCGTGAACGGGCCGTCGGCGACGGGGGCGACGGAGCGCCGGGCCAGCCCGTGGGTCCCGCTCGACCACGCGAGGAGGACCCAGACGAACGCGGGGGTCGCGAGCGCGACGATCCGGTTCTCCGTCCGCCAGCGTTCGCGCCCGGTGAACGCCAGCGCGAACGCCATCCAGAGGACGGGAAGCGCGCCGAGGAGCGGCGTCGCGAGGCTGAGCGCGACGCGCATCGCGAGCTCACCGGACGCGGCGATCTGGAGGCCGTACAGCAGCGACGCGCCGCCGCCGCTGAGGAGGTACAGCGCGACCTCGAGGCCGCCGGGCTCGTCGCGCTCCCGCCACGCGACCCGACCGAGCCAGAGCCCGATGACGCCGGCCAGCAGGCAGGCGGTCAGGTACGCCTGAACCGGCAGGGCGCTCAGGTCGCTCATCGATACCGGTACCACTTCCAGCGCCGACAAAACTGTTGTGTCACGCGCCGGCGCCCCCGGGGCCCTCGGTTTCTCCCCGCCCCGAGCGACCGCGCTCGGCGCAAGGGGCTTGTGTGCCGCCGCCGTCGGCACGTCCATGCGCGTGTACAGGGGCGAGTTCGCGACCCCGGCGGCCGACCGGGAGCCGGCGGGCGACCTGCTCGCGTCGGCCGCGGAGGGGGTCCCGGCCGTCCGCGTCACGGCGCCGCCGAAGCAGGTCGCCTTCGGCCGGCGGGACGCCCGCGAGCCGGGGTTCGACCGGGCGAAGCGGGCGGCGCGCGCGGCCGGATTCCCTGCCGTCGAGCGCGACGTGGGCGGTCGCGCGGTCGCGTACACCGGGTCGACGCTCTCGTTCGGCGTCGCAGTACCGACCGGCGGCGACCGGGGGTCGATCGACTCGCGGTACGAGACCGCGACCGAGACGCTCCGCGACGCGCTCCGCGACCTCGGCGCCGACGTGGTCCGCGGCGAGCCCCCGGCCGCGTTCTGCCCCGGCGAGCACTCCCTGCGCGTCGCTGGGGGCGGTGCGACGGAAACCGGCGGGGCCGCGGGCGGCGGGAAGGTCGCCGGGCTCGCGCAGCGCGTGCGCGCCGACGCGGCGCTCGTCGCCGGCGTCCTCGTCGTCTCGGCGGCGGACGCCGGGCCGATCGCGTCGGTCACCGAACCGGTCTACGACGCGCTCGGCCTGCCGTTCGATCCCGGCTCGGTCGGGAGCGTCGCCGACGCCGGCGGTCCGGACGACCCCGACGCCGTCGCCCGCGCGGTCGAGACCGCGTTCGTGGAGGGGCCGTGGGGCGACGGCGAGCGCCGGATCGTGCGCGTCGGCGGGGCAGCCGACTGAGCGCTGCGCGGCGCGCGGTTCCGACGTTTCGACGTGCTTTTTATGCGCGGGGGTCTGCGTTCGGGCATGGCCGAATTCAAAGTCGTCGTCGCCGACCCCGAGACCGGCGAGACGTTCCAGCGAGAGGTCGACGGACAGGACGCCAACCGATTCCTCGGTCGCGAACTCGGCGACGAGATCGGCGGCGACGCCGTCGGGCTCTCCGACCATACGATCGAACTCACCGGCGGCTCCGACGAAACCGGGCGCCCGATGCGCGAAGACGTCTCCGGCACCCGCCTGAAGGAGCTCCTCCTCGAGGGCGGCGTCGGCTTCGAGCCCTCCCGCGAGGGCGAGCGCAAGCGGATCACCGTCCGCGGCCGCGAGGTCGACGACGACATCGCGCAGATCAACGCGAGCGTCGTCGACGGCGACGGCGACGTGGCGGCCGCGCTCGGCGAGGGCGACGACGACGCCGACGAGTAACGGCGCTTCGATGCCTCGCGTTCCCTCCGACGGCGAGGACGTTTCCTCGGTTCGCGTCTCGCTCGCCCGGAGCGGCGGCACTCGCCGCCCCTGCGTCAGACTTCCCGACGACGACGCGCTCGACGGGCGCGTCGCGTCCGGGGCCTGCGACGCGCCCGGCGTGAGTCAGGGGGACCTGATCCGCGTCGCGACCGGTCGCGACGAGTACCACGCGCGTGTCGCGGCCGACTCGCGCGGGCGGCTCCTCCGCGGCGCGTTCGACAACCGGCGGCTGGCGCGCGAGTCCGGCGAGGGGACGAACCGGCTGGTCGAGTGGCGCGACGCGAACGGCCGGGAGCCGGGCGAGAGCGTCGTCCTCGACGTGGTGGTGTCTGGCGAGCTGTACGGGCTGCGGATCCCCGGCGAGCGGACCGTGTACGACGCGGACCGCGGGCCGCGGTCGTCGCTCGCCGACATCGCCCGCGACGTGGACGGGTAGCTCCCGGAGCGCGCCGGGCGTCGACGGTCACCCTCCGCCGCGGCGGCGCGGCGTCAGGTCGGATCGCTTATTCTCGCGCGGCCCCGAGATCGGTCCATGCAGGAGGTCGACGCGGACCTGACGGCGCTCGACCGCGCGATCATCAACGCGTTCCAGGGCGGCTTCCCGGTCGCGGAGCGCCCCTTCGACGCGGCGGCGGCCGCGCTCCGCGAGCGCGGCGTCGGCGTGACGGGACCGGAGCTGTGCGAGCGCGTCCGCGAGCTCGACGAGGAGGGGATCCTCTCGCGGTTCGGCGCGCTCGTCAACGCCGAGGAGATCGGCGGCGCCGCCTCGCTCGTCGCGATGCACGCGCCCGAGGACCGCTACGACGAGGTCGCGGAGACGGTGAACGAGTTCACCGCGGTCGCACACAACTACGAGCGGGAGCACCCGCACCTCAACATGTGGTTCGTGGTGAGCGTCGCGGACCACCCGGACCCCGACAAGGACGGGAGCGACCGCGTCGAGGAGGTGCTCGCGGAGATCGAGGACGCGACGGGCCAGGAGACGTACAACCTCCCGAAGCTCCGGGAGTTCCACGTCGGCGCGAAGTTCCTCGTCGACGGCCCGGTCCCCGACGGCGACGTGGACCTCTCGGGGCTCGGGCCCGACGTCTCGCCCAGCGACCGCGGAACGTTGACGCCCGACGAGCGCGACCTCGTCGTCGAGATCCAGGGCGGGCTCCCGGTGACCGAGACGCCGTACGCCGACGTGGCCGCCGCGGTCGGCGCCGACGTGGACTGGGTGATCGAGACGATCAAGCGGTTCGAGCGGGAGGGGAAGGTGCGCCGCGTCGGCGTCATCCCGAACCACTACGCGCTCGGCTACACGGAGAACGGGATGACCGTCTGGGACGTGCCCGAAGACGCCCTCGACGAGGTCGGCCCCTCCGTCGCCGACCTAGGCTTCGTCACGCACTGCTACGAGCGCCCGCGCCACGCCGGCGTCTGGGAGTACAACTTCTTCGCCATGACGCACGGCCGCACCGAGGCCGAGAGCGAGCGCCGGATCGCCGAGGTCAGGGAGCTGATGGACGAGCACTGGGACGTCGGCGCGGACGACTGGGACACCCTGTTCTCGACGCGCATCCTGAAGAAGACCGGTATCCGCATCGCGGACCGGGCGGACAGCAACACGGCGTGACTCCCCGAATCGCGGGGACCGGAGGCCGTCCGTGACGCCGCTGTACCACGACTTCGCGGGCGAGACGGTGGTCGTCTTCGGCGGCGGCGCCGTCGGCTCGCGGAAGGCCCGCGGCTTCGACGAGGCCGCGCGCGTCGTGGTCGTGAGTCCCGACTTCGACGAGCGATTGCCCTCGCCCGACGACCCCGCGGCGGAGCGCGACACCGCGATCGAACTGCTACGCGCCGCTCCGGACGCCGACGCGGTCGCCGGCTGGATCGATCGGCTCGGTCCCGCGCTCGCGGTCGCCGCGACCGACGACGCCGCGGTCAACGCCGCCGTGGAGTCGGCCGCGCTCGACCGCGGGATCTTGGTCAACCGGACCGACGTCTCCGGGGGTCGCGACCCCGGGAGCGTCGTGGTGCCCGCGACGGTGGAAGACGAGCCGGTGACCGTCGCGCTCTCGACGGGCGGGACCAGCCCCGCGCTCGCGAAGGCGTTACGCGAGCGGATCGAGGCCGAGATAGAGGGGGCGGGCGAGATGGCGGCGCTCTCTGGCGAGATCCGCGAGGAACTGAAATCCGAGGGTATACCTCCCGAGAAACGCCGGGAAGCGGTTCGCCGCGTTGTCAGATCCCGGGGGGTTTGGAAGGGTTTACAAAAGGGGAGATCCAACGGACGGCAAGAGGCCGACACCGTGATCGAGGAGGTACTCGACCGATGAGAGAGACGGGTGCGATCGCCGGCGTGAGCGTCGCCCACGCCGACGCGACCGTCGACGAGATCGAGGCCGCCGGCGGCGACGGCGTCCGCGCGACCGTCTCCGACCTGCTCGCGCGAGAAGGGGTCGAAGAGGCGTTCGCGGTGCAGACGTGTAACCGCTCGGAGGCGTACGTCGTCACCGACCGGACCGTCGACGGCACGACGGCGCTGTCGACGTTCGCGCCGGACGTCCGCGGCGGCGCGGTCCGCCGCCTCGACCACGAGGAGAGCCTGGAACACCTGATGCGCGTCGCCTCCGGGCTGGAGTCGCTCGTGCTCGGCGAAGACCAGATCATCGGGCAGCTGCGGGAGGCCTACGAGGAGTCGAAGTCCGCCGGCGGCATCGGCCCCGTCCTCAAGGACGCCGTGACGAAGGCGCTCCACGTCGGAGAGCGGGCGCGGACGGAAACCGAGATCAACGAGGGCGTCGTCTCGCTCGGTTCCGCCGCGGTCCGGCTCGCGGCGGACGAGATCGACCTCACCGACGGCTCGGCCGTCGTCGTCGGGGCCGGCGAGATGGGGACGCTCGCGGCCCGGGCGCTCGACGACACGCCGGTCTCGGACATCGTCGTCGCGAACCGCACCGTCCCGCACGCGGAGTTCGTCGCCGAGGAGGTCGACACGCCCGCGGAGGCGGTGCCGCTCGCGGACCTCCCCGCCGTGGTCCCCGACGCCGACCTCGTCGTCACCGCGACCGGCAGCCCCGACCTCGTCGTCCACCCGTCGTACGTCGACGGCGCCGGCCGGGTCGTCTGTATCGACATCGCGCAGCCCCGCGACGTCGACCCGGCGGCCGGCGCGCGCGAGGGCGTGACCGTCTTCGACATCGACGACGTCGAAGACGTGACCCAGCGGACTAGGGAGGGCCGCGCCGCGGAGGCGCGCGAGGTCGAGTCGAGCATCGACGCGGAGCTCGACCGCATCCTCGAGGCGTACAAGCGCAAGCGCGCCGACGACGCCATCTCGGCGATGTACGCCGGCGCGGACCGGGTGAAGGCGCGCGAGCTCGACCGCGCGATGTCGAAGCTGGAGGCGCAGGGCGACCTCACGGACGAGCAGCGCCAGACGGTCGCCGACCTCGCCGACGCCCTCGTCGGCCAGCTCCCCGCCGCCCCGACGCGCTCGCTCCGAGACGCGGCCGGCGAGGACGACTGGGAGACGATCCGCACGGCGCTCCGGCTGTTCGACCCCGACTTCACGCCGAAGACGGGCGACTCGGTCGAGTCGGACGCTCCCGACGCCGGGGTCGGCTCCCCGGACGCGGTCCCGGACTCCGTCGCCGAGGAGCTCGACGACTGACCCCCGACCGCCGGCCCCGACGTTCTCGACCGCGCCCGCTCCGCGCCCTTTATTCGCCGACGCGCACACCGACCGGTATGAGGCTCTCCGAGTACGTCGACCGACTCGACGAGGAGCTCGACACGGCCGCGTACGCCGACGTCGACGCGAGCGCGAACGGCCTGCAGGTCGGCCCGGGCGGCGAGGCCGCTAGCCCGGGCACCGGACCCGCCGACGACCCCGAGGTCGAACGGGTCGCCTTCGCGGTCGACGCCGCGACGGCGACGATCGAGGCCGCCGCGGACGCGGGCGCCGACGTCCTCGTGGTCCACCACGGGCTCTCGTGGGGCGGCATCGAACGCGTGACCGGTCGCGTCCACGACCGGATCGCGGCGCTCATCGAGCACGACATCGCGCTGTACGTCTCGCACCTCCCGCTCGACGGCCACCGGGAACTGGGCAACGCGGCGGGCGTCGCCACCGAGATCGGACTCGAAGACCGTGACCCCTTCGGCGAGATCGGCCCGGTGACGATCGGCACGA
The DNA here is from genome assembly GCF_002114285.1 of Halorubrum ezzemoulense DSM 17463. Classification (GTDB taxonomy): domain Archaea; phylum Halobacteriota; class Halobacteria; order Halobacteriales; family Haloferacaceae; genus Halorubrum; species Halorubrum ezzemoulense. The sequence goes on along the minus strand of NZ_NEDJ01000004.1, from coordinate 87,014 downwards.
TCGGGGAGACGGCGGCGCCGCGCTCGGCGGACGCGCTCCGCGAGACGCTCGACGGGTTCGAGGGCCAACCGGACGGCGAGCCGTCGCCCACGCGCGTCCTGGACTTCGGGCCCGACGAGGTCGAACGGGTCGCGGTCGTCACCGGCTCCGGGGTCGACTGGCTCGACGAGGCGGTCGCAGCGGGCGCGGACGCGCTGATCACGGGCGAGGGGAAACAACAGGTGTACCACGACGCCCGCGAGGCCGGGGTGACAGTCTTCCTCGCCGGCCACTACGCGACGGAGACGTTCGGCGTTCGGGCGCTGGAGTCGCTGACCGCCGACTGGGGCGTCGAGACGACGTACCTCTCGCATCCGACCGGGCTCTGAGCCCCGCTCGCGCCGGGGGGCGGCCCCTGCGGGCGCGCTCGCCGCCGAACGCAACCCTTACCGCTCGCGTCCGCGCAGTCCGGGTATGCGCGATCACTTCGAGATCCGGGACCACGACGCCGCCGGGCGGATCGGTCGGCTGACGGTCCCCCGCGCCGACGTCACGGTCGAGACGCCGGCGCTCCTGCCCGTGGTCAACCCCAACGTGCTCACGATCGAGCCGGAGCGGCTCCGCGAGGAGTTCGGCGCGGAGATGCTGATCACGAACTCCTACATCATCCGCAGCACGGACCGCATCCGCGACCGCGTGCTCGACGAGGGGCTCCACGAGTTCCTCGGCTTCGACGGCGCGATCATGACCGACTCGGGCTCCTTCCAGCTGGCCGAGTACGGCGACATCGACGTGACGACCGAGGAGATAATCGAGTTCCAGCGACAGATCGGCAGCGACGTGGCGACGCCCGTCGACGTGCCGACGCCCCCGGACGCCGACCGCGAGCGCGCCGAGTCAGAGCTCGAGACGACGAAGCGGGCGCTCGCAGACGCCGAGGCCGCCGAGACCGGCGAGATGCTCGTCAACGGGCCGGTCCAGGGGGCGACGTACGCCGACCTCCGCGAGGAGGCGGGGCGCCACGCGGCCGCGACCGACCTCGACGTGTTCCCGGTCGGCGCGATGGTGCCGCTGCTCAACTCGTACCGCTACGCCGAGGTGGTCGAGGCGGTGCGCGCGGCGAAGCGCGGGCTCGGGCCGGGGGCGCCGGTCCACCTGTTCGGGGCCGGCCACCCGATGATGCTGGCGCTCGCGGTGGCGGCTGGCTGCGATCTGTTCGACTCGGCCGCGTACGCGCTGATGGCCCGCGACGGCCGCTACCTGACGGTCTCGGGCACCGAACACCTCGAAGCGCTCGACTACTTCCCCTGCTCGTGTCCCGTGTGCGCCGACCACGAGCCGGCGGACCTCCGCGGCTTCGACGACGGCGAGGCGGAGCGGCTGCTCGCCGAGCACAACCTCCACGTCACCTTCGAGGAACTGCGCCGCGTGAAGGAGGCGATCCGCTCGGGGACGCTGCTGGAGCTGGTCGACCGCCGCGCCCGCGGCCACCCGGCGATGCTCGACGGCTACCGCGCGCTGCTCGACCACGCCGACGAACTGGAGCGGACCGACCCCGGGTCGAAGGACGCGTTCTTCTACACCTCACGGGAGGCGGCCCGTCGCCCCGAGGTGATGCGACACCACGACCGACTCGATCGGCTGGCGGCGCCCGACGACCTCCTGCTCACCGAGTCGAAGGCCCCCTCGAATCACGCGTACGACGCGGTGTGGCGCGTGAAGCCACCGTTCGGGCCGTATCCGCCCGCGCTCTCGGAGACGTACCCGCTCACCGCCGAGGTTCCGGAGCGGACCGACGATGCGGCGCAGGTCGCCGCGGCGGCGGGTGTGGCCGCGCTCGCGGCGGCGAACCCGGAGACGACGCTCACGCTCGGGCACGACGCGTGGTGCGACGCCGCGTTGGCGCGGCTGCCGGACCGCGTCGAGACGGAGAACCTCCGGACGCTCGGTTAAGCCGGCGCTGGCGCGTGGATTCCGACGCGGCGAAAACCGCAGCCGTGACCGGAGTCGTCGGTCGGTTCGGCGGCGTCGAGCGACTCAGTCGCGCCGGTGACCGAGCGGTTTCTTCTGGCCGACCTCGACCTCGACGTGGATCGAGTCGGGGAAGCCGCGCGCGACGACGGACCGCGCGATGTCGTCGGCGCCGTGGATCTCCATCGAGCGGTGATACACGTCGTAGCGCCACGGCGAGAACTCGTCGCCCGGTGAGAGGTCCTTGTACAGCGGCACGGTGACGCGCTCCGAGGGGCTCGCGTGCGGGCCCTTACACTCGGCGCCCTTGCGTTCGAGCGTCTCTTTGAGCTCTTGGACAGTCTCGGCGAGCACGTCGCGGTCGCCGGACGCGAAGTGGAGTTTCGTGACGAAGGTCATGGCTGGGGGTCGTGCGTGAATGACCGCCGGAGCGGTAAAAACGCACCTACCCGCGGTCGCCGCGCGAGACCCCGCCGCGAATCCGGCCGAAGACCGGTCGACGCGGCCGAGCCGTTCGGATCCGTTCGGGAGTCCGACACGCTCTTTAGGGGTGATCGCTTACCTGCGGCCAATGACGGTCGAAGCGACCAGTGCCGGAGCCATCCTCTTCCGCGATACCCGCGGCGAACGGGAGTACTTGCTCCTGAAGAGCCGACCGGGGGACTGGGAGTTCCCCAAAGGCGGGGTCGAGGGGGACGAGGAGCTCCAGCAGACGGCGATACGAGAAGTCGGCGAGGAGGCCGGGATCGAGGATTTCCGGCTGATCGACGGGTTCCGCGAGGAGTACGACTACGTGTTCGAGGCGAACGGCAAGACCATCCACAAGACGGTCCACCTGTTCATCGCCCGCTCGTTCGAGGCGAGCGCCGAACTCTCGAAGGAGCACCGCGACCTCCAGTGGCGCGACTACGACCAGGCGCTCAACACGATCACCCAAGACGGCCCGCGCGAGATCCTCGAGGAGGCCCACGTGTACCTCGACGAGCGGAAAGACGAGGAGGACGGGAAGTACGTCTGATCGGGGGGCGGAGACGGGCGCGCGATCGATCGGCCGACAGCGGGCGCCCCCGCCCCGAGCGTTTCGCTTTTGTCCGCGCCCCGCGACGGTGTGGACAGTGACGCCCGACGCCGAGTTCGGCTACGAGCTGTTGGTCTGTCGGTACGCCGAGCTGGAGTGGCACCCGAGCGAGGGACGCCGTCCCGCGCTCGTCGCCCGCCAGCTCGGCACGCAGGCGCGCCGCTGGGACACCGTCGTGATCGAGGTCGACCCCGCGGCGTTCGAACGGCGGCGCGCGTTCGGCGACCGGGCCATCGACTCCGACCTCCTCCACGTCGTCCGCGGCGCGCCCGCCGCGTGGGCGTGGTACCGCGACGCGCTGCCCGACCCCGGCTACCCGTGGCGCTACGTTCGACAGGCGGTCCACCGGGCGGCGGGCCGCGGCCTGATCGAGAAGCGGCGCGACGGGAACCGGATTCAGATCCGCCGCAAGCGACCGTATCCGGACTGGGTCGAGCGGATCGTCGCGGTCGAGAACAAGCCGGACCTAGACGCCAGCGCGGCCGACAGGCTCGCCGACCAGCTCGAACACGACGTCGAGACCGCGCTCGCCGACGAGGTCTGGCTCGCGACCGAGACGACCGGTGAACGCGTCGAGCCCGCCCTCCTCCGCGAGATGCCCGTCGAGGCCGGGGTCCTCGCGACCGACTTCTCCGCGGGCGTCGACGCCGACGCGGTCGACGTGGCGTGGCACCCGAGCGCCCTCTCTCCCGGACCGGGCGAGCGACGTGACGCCGCGACGGAGACGCTCCGCCTAGAGATCGCCGAGCGCGCTTACGGGAAGGGGTGGCGCACCTTCCACGACACGATGCGGCCGGACTGCCGACACTTCGAACTCCGCCGCGAGGGGCGCGCGCTCGTCCCCTACTGCGCGGCGAAGGGGAAGGTCCCCACCGCGCGGGAGTGTTCGGGGTGCTGTCCGGAGTTCTCGCCGGAACCCCCGCAGTGGCGCACGAATGGGTGGCCGATCGAGGGCGGACCGGGGAAGGGTATCGAGCGGCTGCTGGCGCGGCGTCGCGAGCGCGAACGAGATCGGGTCGAAAGCGTTGAGTGACCGAGGGCGCCAGCAGGTCGCATGCGGTTCCCGAACCCTCCGCTCTCCGAGTACGCGCTCAACACGGCCGTCGTGGTCCTCACGCTTGGGGTCCTCCAGTACACCGGTTGGCTCTCCGAGGACCCCGGCGGGCTTGACCCGGCGTTTCTCGCCGTGGTCGCGGTGACGTTCCCGGCGTTCTCGTACCTCATCGCGCTTGCCGGGGCGAACGTGTGGTCTGACGCCGGGTGACCGCCCGAACGAGCCGTCCCCCTACGCCAGCGCGGCCGCCAGCTTCTCCACGGGATGCGACGGCTCCGGCACTTCGCCCGGCCCCTCCTCCAGCTGCGTCCGGCAGGACGTTCCGGGGGCGACGAGACCGTCGCCGTCGCTGGCGTCCACCTGCTCGAAGAGGTTCTCGCCGATCGCCTTGCTCATCGAGTAGTGCTCGGCCTCGTAGCCGAACGAGCCCGCCATCCCACAACAGGAGGAGTCGAGCGGGTCGACGCCGTAGCCCGCGCGCCGGAGGACGCCGACCGCGTGGTGGTCCTTCTTCGTCGCCTTCTGGTGACAGTGACCGTGGTAGGTGAGCGACTCCGTCGGGGCGTCGAGGGAGAGAGTCTCGTCGAGCCGGTGGGCGTCGACGTACTCCATGACGCCGTAGGCGTTCTCCGAGACGGCGGCCACGTCCTCGTCCGGCACGTCGCTGGCCTCGCCGTCGAGCAGGTCGTGGTAGTCGGACTGGAGCATCACGGCGTCGGACGGTTCGACGACGACCACCTCCCAGTCATCCCGGACCCGGGGGGCGAGCGTCTCCACGGCGTCCCTCGCCGTCGCGCGCGACACGTCGAGCATCCCCTTCGAGTGTGGCGGCCGCCCGCTCCCGTCGACGTCCGGGATCTCGACGTGGCAGTTCGCGGCCTCCAGCACGCGCACCGCGGCCTTCCCCGCGCCGGGGTTCGTGTATGTCGTGTACACGTCGGGGAACAGCAGCACGTCGCGGTCGGCCTCCTCGCGCGAGACGCCCGCGCCGCCGCGGGCTTCGAACCAGTCGACGAGGGTCTCAGAGCGGAACTCGGGGAGGTCCCGCTCCCTCGCGATCCCGAGCGCCTTCTCCGCGATGAGCCCGCTCCCGGGGATCTTGTTCGGGAGGTTCGAGAGCGGCGCGAGCTTCGAGGCGAGCGGCGCGAGCGACTCGAAGCGTCCGAGCAGCCGCGTCCGCAGATCGATCCCGTGCTCCTCGTGGTGGGCGTGCTCGACCTCCGCCTTCAGCTTCGCCATGTCGACGCCGCTCGGGCAGTCCACCTTACACCCCTTACAGCCGACGCAGAGGTCCATCACCTCGGTGACGAACTCGTCGTCCGTCGGGTCGTCCGGGAGCTCGCCGGAGATGGCCCCGCGGAGCATGTTCGCCCGCCCGCGGGTCGACTGGACCTCCTCCTCGGAGGCGCGGTAAGTGGGACACATCACGCCGCCGGTGGTCTCCTGCGGGCCGCGGCAACCGCCGCAGCCGTGGCAGAGCTCCACCATCCCCTGCATCCCGTTGTCGACCGCCCACTCCATCGCGGGGTCGAACCCGGCGTCGTACTCGTAGTCGGCGTCGAACCGGAGGTTCTCGCCCATGTCGACGTCGCCGCAGACGTTGCCCGGGTTGAGGGGCCAGTCGGGATCGAACGCGGTCTTGAGGTCGCGGAACGACTCCCAGAGGTCGTCGCCGTACAGCTTCCGGTTCCACTGGGTCCGCGCGCGGCCGTCGCCGTGTTCGCCCGAGACGGAGCCGCCGCGCCGGACCACCGCGTCGGTGACGCGGTCGGCGATGTCGAGCATCGCCTCCACGTCGTCGACCTCCTTCGTGTTGATGAGCGGACGGATGTGTAACACACCCGGGCCGGCGTGCGCGTAGAAGGTGGCGAAGGTGTCGTTGTCCTCCAGAATCTCTTGGAACTCGCGGGTGTACTCCGGGAGGTGTTCCGGCGGGATGGCGCAGTCTTCGATGAAGGAGATGTGCTTCTCGTCGGTGGTGCGCGAGAGGAGGATCGGTAGCCCCGCCTTCCGCATCTTCCAGAACCGGTCGCGCTCGTCCGGGTCGTGCGCCTCCAGCGCGTCGACTGCGCGACGAGGGTGGCTCGTCGTCTCTGCGGCGCCCGCGCTCGGGTCTGTCGTCGTCTCGACGCGGGCTCCCGCGGCGCCGTCGGCCGCGCCGACCCGGTCCGCGATCAGGTCCGCGACCTTCTGTTCTCCCGTCGCGTCGTCCTCGGCGTAGAACTCGATGAGCAGCACGGAGTCGGTGCCGTCGGGTAACATCCCGACGACGTCCTCGAACTCCGGCGTGTCGGCCGCGAGCCCGAGGAGGACGTCGTCCATTACCTCGACGGCGGCGGGGTCGTGTTCGAGGCACGCGGCGACGTCCTCCATCGCGTCGAGGAGGTCCTCGTAGGTCAGCAGCGCGACCGCCTTCGTCTCCGGGATCTCGACGAGCGAGACGGTCGCCTCAGTCACGGTCGCGAGCGTCCCCTCGCTGCCGGCCATGAGGCGGCCGAGGTTGACGACGCCCTCCTCGCCGTGCTCGCCGCGGTACTCGGCGAGCAGGCGGTCGAGGTTGTAGCCGGAAACGTTCCGCTTCAGCTCCGGGAAGCGCTCGTCGATCTCGTCGGCCTCCTCGTCGAGGATCCGCACGACCTCGGCGTGGATCCTCGGGAGGAGCCCGTCGGCGTCGGGGTCCGCTGACTCGCGGAGCTCCTCGACCGCCACCTCGCCGAACGTCGTCACGGTGCCGTCGGCGAGGACGACCTCCAACTCCTCGACGTAGTGGTCCGTCTTGCCGTACTTCAGCGAGTGCGCGCCGGTGGAGTTGTTGCCGATCGCCCCGCCGACCGCGGACTTGTCGCGCCACGCCGGGTCGGGTGCGAACTTCAGCCCGGCCGGTTCGACCGCGGCGTTGAGGTCGCCCACGTACGCGCCAGCCTGAACGCGGGCGGTCTCCGCGTCGGGGTCCGTCGACAGCACGCCGTCCATCTCGTCGGTCAGGTCGAGGACGACCGCCTCGTTCACGGTCTGGCCGGCGAGCGAGGTACCGCCGCCGCGGGGGAGGACGGGGATCCCCTCCTCGAAGCAGTACTCGTGGACCGCGGCCACGTCCGCGGTCGACTCCGGGATCACGACGCCGATCGGCGTGACCTCGTACGCCGAGGCGTCGGTCGCGTACAGCCGCTTCGAGTAGTCGTCGAACCGCACGTCGCCGTCCACTCGGCGATCGAGCGCGTCGACGAGATCCGGCCGTTCCACCGTCCCGCCGGTGTAGTCGAAGTCCCCGCCGTCTGTCGGGTCCGGCTCCGAGGTGTTCGTCGCCATACGAATCCCTCACGGTCGAATTATGAAAAACCTCCTGCCGTCGGCGCGCGGCGGGAACCCGGGCCGCGGGACCAGCCCGCGCTCACCGTCCGACGCGCGTCGTTCGACAACGAACGCTTAATAGGCGCGCTCGTGACCGTACCGAGTATGAACGCAGCCCCCGAGGAGATCACGTCGCTCGTCGGTCGCGAGGTGTACTCGAGCAACGGCGTCTTCGTCGGCGAAGTCGAGGACATCCAGCTCGATCTGGACGCCCGCGCCGTGACCGGACTCGCGCTCGCCGAACTCAACCACGAGCTGTTCGCCGGGCAGGTGGGCGGCTCGACCGGCGTCATCGTTCCGTACCGCTGGGTCCGCGCCGTCGGCGACGTCGTCCTAATCAACGACGTCATCGAACGATACGACGCCGGCGAGCCCGACGAGGAGGCGCCGGAGGTCGAGGCGCGCTCGGAGGCGCGCTAGGCGCGGCCGGCCGCTCCCAGACCCCCTTGGCTCCCGCTCAGAACGGCAACGCGTCGCGGAGGCTGGCGATCACGCCGCGCTCCTCGCGGCGCGCCTCGTCGAACACCGGGTACAGGGCGTCGAGGAACTCGGTCTCGTTCTCGAACTTCTCTTGCGGCACGCGGTCGAGCGCGTCCGCGAGCGCGAGGGAGCGCCCCTGCGCGTCGTAGGGAACCTCCTGATCGCCCAGCGCGTCGCGGAGCTCCGCGGTCGTCGCGGGGAACGACACGTCCGCCTCGTCGAGCCGGGCGTCGAGCGCGGCGATACCGAACTCGATAGCCTCGGGCTCTTTCGTGTCGCCGCCGCCGGGTGGCCGTGCTGCCATTACGCCGGGGTATTCCCTCCGACGGCTTGAAACCCCTGTTCTCCGCTCACTCCGGCACGGATTCGCTCGGCGGAGCGGCGTCGACGACCGCCAGTTCGACTCCCGTTCCGGAGCGGTCGAAGGCCGCGACAGAGTCGCCGTCGTACGGCGGGACGGCGACGATCACCACGGCCGCGAGGTCGTCGGTGCGCGACACCCCGAGGAACCCGTCCGGGTGCGAGAGGAACCGCGCGCCCCCCTCGCCGGCCGGCGTGCCGAGGTCGACGCCGAACACGGAGTTGACCGAATTCCCGACCGACGGCAGCGTGAAGTGAGTCACCACCGGCGTCTCCGGGTCGAGCCCGATGTCGGCCTCGAACTCGCCGGCCGGCGTCGCGGAGAGCCGGACGTTCACACCGTCTGGGTCCTCGCTCGCGGCGCGCTCGCGGAGTACGGCCAGTAGGTCGCGGGTGACGTAGATCACTGTTCGACCTCCGCTATGGGACGGATTGGCAAAAGGACACGCACGGGTCGCCCCGCTCGGTCGCGTTCAGAACGGCAGCGCGGACGCGAGCGTCTTCGCGTACAGCCCGGGCGCCTTGCGCCGCGAGTCCGAGATGGCGTCCTCGACGGCGACCGCGGCTCGCTCGTGGACGCCGACGCCGTGACCGACGAGCACGCGCTCGGGGTCGAGCCCGGAGAGCGCGCTCGTCGGCGGGGTGAGCCGCAGCATCGGGTGGACGCCGAGGCGCTCGCGGTCGCCGCGGAAGTACGACGCGGACCCGAGCGACTCCGGGACGATCAGCGTCTCGCCGTCGAAGAGCCCGACCTCCTGCCACGGCGGCACCGACGAGTCGCGGATCCGGCTCGCCTCGACCCCGGTGTCCGCGCGCCGCGACCCGAACCGCTCGACGTCGACATCGGGGCCGAGATCCTCGGTGACGCCGGTCATCCACTCGGGGACGTACACCGGGGCGTCGTGGCGGGCGGCGAGTTCGCCGCTGTCGCGCACGTGGCGGTCCAGTCCGACCACGACGCCGGCGACGGAGCCAAGCCCGTCGAGGAGGTCGTCGACACCGGGCGCGTCGACCGGGTCGACGACCCACACGTCGTCCGCGTCCGCCTCCTCGTTCTCGACCGCGAACGCGTGGCTCGCGCGCTCCATCGTCTCGTTGGGGTACGCGAGCCAGCCGACGCCGCCGTCGTACCGGTCGATCTCGTGGAGGTCCGGCTCGTCGCCTTTCATGCTCATACCACCCGTTCGACCCGGTCCCTTGTTAAGTCGTCTCTGTTAGTGCGGCGTTCCGACTTCGGGAGGGCGTCGGTCGCTCACTACCGTCCGCTACTCGCCGGGCCACTTGATGGAGCAGCCGCGCGAGGGCCGGTCCGGAATCTCGACGTCCTCACCCGCGAGGACGGCGTCGACTGCGTCGCGGATGTAGAGCTCTGTCGGCTCGTCGTCGGGGTTGAGCGCGTCGTCGAGCCGGCCGTGGTAGCGCAGCCGCCACTCGCCGTCCTCGCGGCCGAAGAGGAACGGGTCGGGCGTACAGACGGCGTCGTAGGCGGCCGCGACCTCGCCGGTCTCGTCGCGAAGGTACGCGTCGTACGCGACGGTGCCGTCGGCGACGGCCTCGCGCATCGCCTCGAAGGAGTCCTCCGGGTATGCATCGGCGTCGTTGGGGTTGATCCCGACGACCGCGAGATCGTCGTACTCGGCCGCAATCTCGTTCAGCAGGTCGATCTTCGCCTTCGCGTACGGGCAGTGATTACACGTGAACACGACGAGCAGCGCGTCCGTCTCGAAGTCGTCGCGCGCGTGGGTTTCGCCGTCCGCGCCGGGCAGTTCGAAGTCGGGCGCGGCGTCGTCGCGGTCGAGTTCCGAGTCGGATTCCATCTGGACCATACGCGGCCGTACGGGCGGACACTGAAAAGGCGTTGCGAGCTACTCTAGGTGTCGAGTCAGGGTCCACGACGGGCCGCACACTCGAGACCGGCGAGTCAATGTCTGATCTGATCTATTAACTACCTAACTCAACGCTAGCGTTTTATATGACCAAACAAAAGTATTAATAAGAAATAGTATAAGCGAGACGGAGTCTGAAAAGGTGGTGTCCGTAACGTCGCGCGGGCAAGCCACAATCCCGAAGGAGTTCCGTGAGGAGTTGGGTATCGACACGCCCGGCCGTGTGAAGTTCATTCGCACTGAAGAGGGCGACATCGTTGTCCGCCCCATCCGCTCGGTTACAGACCTGCGTGGGGTTTTGGAAGGAAAAACCGATGAGCAGGGGTGCTCAGCAACGGAGCGCCTCCAAGAGGAACGTACAGCGGACAAAGCCAGTGAAGAAGAGTTGCGACAGCGCTACGCCGGTGACGACGAGGCTGACGAACGACGGACTGCGCTGAGATTCCCGAAACGATCGTCTTCGACGCTGAACCACTAATCGCGTGTTTTTGTAACGAACCAGGGAGCGACACCGTCGAGACGTACGTTGACGCCATTGAAGGCGCAGCAGACGGTTACATCTCGGCGATCAATCTTGCCGAGGTCCACTATATCGTGCGGGCAATCGACGGCGAGGACCGGGCTGATGCCGTCGTCGACGTCCTCGAGGAAAGTGGCATCCGTCGCATCGACACCGAACAGACATGGGCGCGAGCAGCCGACTTCAAATTCCGCTACTCGCCAGCACTCGATGATGCTTTTGCGCTCGGGACAGCAGCCCACGTCAGCGGGGTGCTGTTGGTCGGTGCCGACGACGGCTACGACGATGTCATCGATGTTCCGATCACTCGGTTCCGGACCGAACCAGCTTGACTTCCTCCACGACTGTTGTGGGCTCTCCCCTCTGTTCTCTGTAAGGTCGGCCAGAACCCGGGCCACCGACAAGGCCACCCATTTGGGGGTGGTTGGTGACGGCAGACTAGCTGTGACCCGCTTTCCCTTCTTGGCCGCGACCGGACCCGCCGCTCAGTACTCGATCGCCGCGGAGTAACGATTCAGAACGGCCACGAGCCCGGCACCGACGAGCGCCGCCAGCGCGAACCGCGGGGCGGCCGCCCGCCACGACTCGCCGCTCTCGGCCAGCCGGGCGGACACCTCCACGAGCGGCGCGCGCAGCGCCCCGACGATCAGGCTCACGAGGAAGGCGAGCGTCGCGGCCCGCGCCCGGGCCAGCGCGTATCGGACGGCGTGGGCGATCGTGAAGAGCCCGCCGACGCCGCCGAGCAGGAACGCCGCCACCGGCGGCAGCGTCTCGACGAGCGCGTCTCCCCCGTTTCCGAGCGCGAGCGCGCCCGCGCCGTCGACGAATCGAGACACGACGCCGGACATGTACTCGTACTGGCCGAGGACGATAAGCAGCAGCGAACCCGAGATCCCCGGCAGCACCATCGCGCTGACCGCGACCGCCCCGGCGACGAAGACGACCGGCAGCGAGCTCCCGAGCGCGGTCGCGGCGACGCCCGACGCGAGGAACGCGAGCGCGAACCCGGCGACTGCGGCGGACTTCCGGCGCGGCGTCGAGAGGTCGACATCGCCGAGCAACACCGCGGCGCTCGCCGCGATCAGCCCGAAGAAGAAGCCGTACGTCGCCACCGGTTGCGTGGCCAGCAGGCGGTTCACCGCGCTCAACACGGTCACGACCGCGGTCCCGATCCCACCCCCCAGCACGAGGAGGAAGGCGCCGTCGACCTCCCGGAACGCGGCCCGAGCGTCGGCGCGGCGTCCGGGCCGCACGCCCGCGAGCACGCGGCGCGCTCGCTCGGGGTTGACCGCGGTGACCGCCGCGATCAGGCGCTCGTAGATCCCGACGATCAGGGCGATGGTGCCGCCGGAGACGCCCGGGACGGCGTCGGCGCTGCCCATCGCCACGCCCTTCAGATACAGCGTCGCCCAGTCGCGGAGTCCGGCCATTCGTACGATAAAAAGCGGAGCGTCCGTAATGAAAGACCCGAGATCAGGCGGCCGCGGGCTCGGTGGGGGCGACCAGTCCGCTCGCGGTCGTCGCCGCGGTCGGCTCGGCGCCGAGCGGGGATCCCGCGTCGGTCGAGTTCGTCGAGCCGCCGCTGTCACTCCCGCCGCCGACCGGGCAGTCGGCGTCGCCGCTCGGACAGTCCACGATTTGCTCTTCGAGTTCGACGGTGGCTGCGGCGTCGTCGGCGCCGACGACTTGGCCCTCGGTCACCTCGACTTGGCCGACGCGCTGTGTAGTGTAGAGGTCGTCGCCGGTCGTTCGCTCGGTGGTGACATTGTACGGGCCGGTCGCGCGGACGCTCGTGTTCGTGTACCCGTTCTCGGGGCCGAACTCGTCGTACCCCGTCGTCGAGTACGGGAGCGTGAACTCGAAGTTCCCGTCGTCGTCCGCGGTCGCGTACTGCGTGTACTCGAACGTCTGTCCGTTCGGCTTCTCGAGTTCGACCGTCGCCTCGACCTCCTGCCCGGGGGCCGCGCCCGATCCCTCGACGGTCGCGCCCGGCACCCGCTCGAACGTCTTGACGAAGTCGTCGCTGAACGCGCCGAACAGCGACTGACCGAACGTCGCCCGGAGGTCGACGCCGAACCGCTGGGCGAGTATCTGCGCCTGCTGGGCGTACGGAGACCGACCCGGCGCCTGCGTGGCGTGGACCAACCGGTAGTGTTCGAGTGCGTCGATGCGGTCCGTCGGGACGCCCATCACGCCGCCGATCTGCGCCGAGCCGTCTTCCTCGACGTATGACCGCGCGGCAGAGAGGTTATCGAACCGCTGGACCGGCTGTCCTTCGCTCGGCAGGACCTTGATATCGACCTGCTCGCCGGACTGGGTCTGTGCCGTCTGCGGCTCCCAGTCGAGGACGACCGGGTCCGGCTCGACCGCGCTCCCGTAGTGCTGGTAGAGCCGGATCATCTGGCTCTCGTGGTAGCGCTGGGTGCGCGTCTGGAGGGCCGGCCGGAGTCCTCCCTGCTGCCCGTTCTGCCCTTGGACCCGCTCGTAGAGTAGCTCGTTGAAGTCGTTGACCGTCTCGTTCCCCGAGTAGAAGGTGACCGGCGCGTTGAACTTGGAGTTCGGCGACGCCATCTGCCAGTCGACCATCACGTAGCGGGTGTCGTTGCCCTCGGTGCTCTGGCTCGCGAGCACCTCCGCGGCCTCCTCCTCGCTCGGTGCGAGCAGGTAGTCGGCCGCCTCGCCCGCGTTCTGCTGGAACGGGTTGGCGTTCGGAATGCGCTCGGCGCGCGTGGTAATCCAGTGGCCGTAGTCCCACCACGACTGGACGCCGTACGCGCCCTCGGGGTACTCGAAGTCGCCGTCGGCCGGCCGCTCGTAGGTGCCGTACAGCTCCATGGGGTCGTCGGCGCCCTCGAGTTCGCCCGGCTGGGGCGTCTCGTCGTTCATCCACTGGAGGCTCTCGTCCCACTGGACGACGCTGCCGGGACTGCTCGAGTTGCCCTCCACCCAGACCGGGGCGGCACCGGCGGCCGGGAAGAGGAGCGGGAGGAGGAGGACAGCGAACACCGCGACCGCCGTCAGCACCTGCCATCCCTCGATGTCGCGGAGGGCGTCGAAGGAGGTGAGTTCGAGCGCGTCGAGCGCGACCTGGATGAAGTACGCCGTGCCGACCGCAACGACGACGGCGAAGTAGTAGTTGAAGCGGACTTGGGTGAATGCGGCGCTGCCGATGAACGCCGCCCACACGACGAAGTACAGCTCCTCGGCGTCGTACTCGACGAGCAGCGTCGCACCGACGAGGAAGGCGGCGGCGATGAGGAGACCGATCACCTGCCAGTCGACGCCGACGACGCCGCCGATCGCGCTGTACGCCTGCGGGACGGCGTAGACGGAGCCGATAACCGCGAGCGCGGCCGGGATGTATAGCGTGTGGTTCGTGTCGTCAGAGCGGTACAACGGCCGCGCGACGATGTAGAGGACTGCGGCAAGGGCGAGGAAGAAGGCGAGGCCGTACTGCGAGAGGACGAAGTTCGAGAAGGAGGCGCCCTGGAGGGGCGGTTGGGCCTCGCCGATCGTGCGAGCTCCGGCGCTCGCGGAGAAGGCGACGGTGTTGAGGAGGTTACCTACTATCGTCGACCACAGCGACGGGAGGGCAAGCCAGACGAATCCCGCAGATGCGAGGATGAGCCCGCCGACCGCAGCGGGGTAGGTATTGGTCCCGAGGTCGCGCGCCTCCCACTGACGGGCGAGCCACGCGAGGAAGACGGCGCCGAGCGCGACGGCGAGCGGCGTGACGATCTGTAGGAACGAGTACTCGCTCACCGCGAACCGGAAGGTATCGAGTGGGATGACCTGCATCAGGCCAGCGACCGACAGTGCGACCGCGCCGGCGAACGCGACCGGCTCGGGACTTTTGCCGTGGTAGGTGTCGCTTGTGAGTTTGACCGCGAGGAAGATCCCAGTGAAGCCGACCATCAGGATACCCGGCTGCCACGTCCACATGTAGAGGCCGAGCGCGACTCCGGCCGCGGCGGCGTAGGTGATCGGTTTACGGAGCGCGTCCCAGTCTTGGTCGACCACGAGCTCCCACACCGGCTTCTCGCGTTCGGCGACGCCGAGCGCGACGAGGAACGCGAGAATAGCGGTGCTCTGGAAGAGGACCTCAGCCGCGCTGTGGTCCGGGAACCCGACGAGGCTGTACCGGAGGAACGTCCCGGAGAACAGCGCCAGCGTCGCGGCGCCGACAAGTGCGGGCACGCGGTCAACGAAACGACGCGCGATGAAGTACGTCGGCACCGCGACGAGCGCGCCGGCGATTGGGGCCATGACGAGCATGACCTCCTCGGTACTGCCCATGATCGGTCGGGCGACCCAGATGCCGACCGCCATGATGTGATCCCAGAGAGTACCGAACTGGCCGGCGTTCGTTCCGAGCGGGAAGCCGGTCCAGACGTCGAACGGGAGCGTATTCGGCCAGTTTTCGAGGAGGTAACTCGTTGTGCGGAGGTGGTACCACGGGTCGTTCCCCCGGAAGTACACCTCGCCGTTCTGTACGAAATTCCCGTACGAGCGCAGTCGCGTCCACAACATGAATGCGACCACGCCGAGGAGGGCGGGAACGTGATACCACCGCGCGAGGAGATCGGACGGGGACGAGTCCGATTCGTCCGGCGGATCGTTCGAATCGCTCATTGTCCCATGGCACTGTCAAAACGCGCATAAGGCTTGTCATCTACCCGCGTCCGCCGCGCGTGTTCGGGCGTGTTTACCCGCAGACACGTTCCGGGCCCGAAGCGAGGCGGAAACCCTAAGCGCGCGGGTCGAAAGCGTCTCGGTGTGAAGGTCTCGGTCGTCATCTGTACGTACACACTGGACATGTACGAGCACTTCCGCGAGGCCGCCGACAGTGTCCTCGCGCAGACGTACGACGATGTTGAGCTCGTCGTGGTTGTCGACGGGACGCCGGAAGTGTACGACCGCGTCGTTGAGGACTACGGCGACCGCGAGGACACGGTGATCGCGTGTAACGACGAGAACGTGGGACTGCTGGCGAGTCGGAACCGCGGCGCCGAGCTGGCGTCCGGCGACGTGGTCGGGTTCATCGACGACGACGCGGTGGCGAACGAGGCGTGGGCCGAGCGGCTGGTCCGTGCGTATGAGGAGGAGGACGCGATCGCGGCCGGCGGGAAGATGACGCCGGAATGGATCTCCGGGAAGCCCTCGTTTCTCCCCGAGGAGTTCTACTGGCTGGTCGGCGTGACGCATCGCGGATTCGCGGACGGCCCGGGCGAGGTGCGCAACACCTTTGGCTCGAACATCTCGTTCCGAGCGGATGTGTTCACGGAGTTGGGAGGGTTCGACGTCGACGTCGGCGGGCGGAAGGGCGACAAGAACCTCCAAGGGGGGGAGACCGAGCTGTGCGCACGGATGCGAGAGGAGTACGGGCGGGGCGTGTGGTACGATCCGGAAGCCGAGGTTGCTCACAAGGTGTTCGAGTACCGGACTGAGTTCCGGTGGTTGGTTGATCGGGCGTTCTGGCAGGGGTATTCGAAGCGAGCGATGGAGTCGTTCGTCGACGACGAAGGAGGAGAAGAGGGAGCGTTTCTCACAACCTTGGCGACCGATTCGGTACCGACACGGACCGCGACGCTGATTCGAGATCCCTCGGTGGCCGGTCTGTTTCAGTTTCTCTCTCTTTTCCAGTTCACCGCCGCTGTCGGATTGGGATACGCGTACGCCCTCTGGGACTGGGATGACGACACACTTTTTCGATGACCTGCCTTCAGGCTCGATATGGACGCGTCGGCCGCTGACGAGCCCGTCGAATTCGACGATCTCGACATCGCGGTCGCCCACTGGCACGTCAACGCGTGGGGCGGCGCCGAGTACCTCGTCACGAAGCTCGCGGAGGCTGTCGACGCGGAGCGCGTTTACACGCTCGGCGAGCCCGACCCGGACGATCCCAACCCGTACGGGTCGGTGACGTTCGAGGACGTAACCCCCAATCTCGATTACTCGGCGCTCCGGCGACTACAGCGGCGGGCTGGCCGCCTCTTCGAGTACTCACAGTGGGAAGACGTCAACTGGCGGGAGTTCGGCGATCCAGATGTGTTGGTTACATCGGGTGCGACGACGCGGGCGGTCATTACGCCCGACGACACGCTTCACGTGAACTACTGTCACTCTCCGCCTCGGTGGTTCTACGACCTCTACCACGACCGCAAGGACTCGCTGTTCGGAGCTCTTTCGCGACCGATGATACGCTACCTCCGGACGCGAGACGTGGCGGTCGATCCGCGCGTCGATCACTACTTCGTCAACAGCCCGATCATCGGACGTCGTCTCTGGAAGTACTACAAGCGGGACTCGGAGGTATTATATCCTCCCGTCGAACTGGATCGGTACCACAACGACGGCGATCACGGATACTTCCTTCACCTCGGTCGGCTCGACGAGGAGAAGGGCGTTCCCGAGGTCGTTTCGGCGTTCGAGGAACTGGACGAGCGTCTGGTGATGGCCGGCGGAGCCGGCGACGTCGACGATGCGGTCCTCGATCGGATCGAGCGCGCCAAGAATATCGAGTGGCGTGGCTTCGTCGATGAGACCGAGAAGTTCGAGCTACTAGCGTGCTGTACCGCGGTCGTGTTCAACGGGTACAACGAAGACTTTGGAATCGTTCCTATCGAGGCGAACGCGAGCGGGAAGCCGGTTTTATCCCGAGACGAAGGGTTCCCGGGACTCTTTGTTAGCGAGGAGAACGGACGACTTCACGACGGGACAGCGGGTAGCATCCAACGGAGTATCGGTGAATTTGCCGAAAAGCACCTGACTGTCGATCCTGAGAAACACGTCTCTCGATTCTCTATCAATACGTTCACCGAGGAAGCCCGTGATACCATCGCGGACTGGCACGCCGATCTCCAGCGACGCGTCCGCCAGTAACATATACTCCTCCCGAGTAGCGAAGGACGATTGAACGATGACGGAGACGATCGTCCTCGGTCTCGATGGGGCCAACTGGGACCTGCTAGAGCCGTGGCTCGAGAGCGGCGACCTTCTGAACGTCCAAGCGCTCCGAGAGGAGGGGACGTGGAGCGATATGGAGAGCTGTCCGCCACCGGTCACGTGTCCGAACTGGCGCTGCTACTCGACGGGCAAGAACCCCGGAAAGCTCGGCGTCTTTTGGTGGGAGAAGATCGACACTGAAAACCGAACGCTCACGACGCCGACATCCCGGTCGTTTAAATCGAGTAACTACTGGGATTATCTGAACGACGCCGGGAAGACCGTCGGAATCATGAACCTCCCGATGTCGTATCCGACGTTCGAGGTGGACGGCTGGATGGTAGCTGGGGGTCCCGGAAGCGAACAGGACGATTACACCTACCCTGAAGCGCTCGAAGACGAACTCG
This sequence comes from Halorubrum ezzemoulense DSM 17463, assembly GCF_002114285.1. GTDB lineage: Archaea > Halobacteriota > Halobacteria > Halobacteriales > Haloferacaceae > Halorubrum > Halorubrum ezzemoulense. The sequence goes on along the minus strand of NZ_NEDJ01000004.1, from coordinate 68,983 downwards.
AAGAGCGCGACTATCGACTCCATCCGAAGATCCCCGTCACGTCGAACGAGGACCACGAGGCGGCATCTGCTCTCGTCGACCTGATCGACGAGCGATTCGAGACGTTCCGCGAACTTCTCTCGGACCGCCCGGTCGACGTGGCCCATCTAACGGTGTTTTACATCAACGTTCTCCAGCACTTCTTCTGGCGTGACGACGTGACGAAGCGAGGCTGGCAGGTCATCGACGAACACATCGGTGAGATCCGCGACGCGTACCCCGATGCGACGCTTTACCTGATGTCCGATCACGGCTGTACCGACGTGGACACGGTGTTCCATGCCAACAGCTGGCTGGAGCGCGAGGGGTACCTCGTTACCGAGACGGGAGCGTCCGACACGTTCTCTAAGTTCGGGATCAACAAGAAGCGCGTCTCGCAGCTCGCACATCGCCTCGGTGTTCACGGGCTGATCACGTCACTCACGCCGGAGTCGGTCAAGGACGCCGTCCCCGAGGATGAAGAGGGATTCAAACGCGAGCAGAAGCTCGACAAGGTGGACTGGGAACGCAGCGACGCAATCGCGAGCGGACAGGGACTGATATATCTGATCGACGACTCTCGGACCGAGGAGCTCGTCCGCGACCTCGAGAAACTCGAACGCGGTGGGAAGCCGATCGCGAGTGCGGTGTACACGCGTGAGGGGGCGTACGAAGGTGAGTTCGTCGACGAAGCGCCCAATGTTATTTTTGATCAGCGCGAGGGCGTTCACACGAGCGGTGCAATCGGCGACAATCCGGTGTTCTCGGACGCGGGCAAGTGGAAGGCCGAGAACGTTCGGACCGGCCTGTTCCTCGCTACCGGGGCTGATACGCAGGACGAGTCGCTCAACAATACCATGTCAATCACGGACGTTGCTCCGACGCTGCTTCACCAGCTCGGCGTCGCCGTCCCGACCGACATGGACGGTGAACCGCAACTGACGGGCGGGCGTTCGGTCGCGTCTCGCGAGCCGATCCCGTTCGCGTCGATCGACGAAAGTGCCGACGACGAGGTGGCGGCTCGCCTAGAGGATCTCGGGTACCTCGAATGACGGTCTGTCTCACCGGCGATGTTCACCACATGTCTCTGGAGACACGGGATCAAGAGTACATGGATCAGACTGAAGTAGAAGCGGCAATCGAATACGCCGAGATCGCCGCAGAGTACGACGTTCCAGTGACGCTGTTCGTGACCGGGAAGGCCGCCGAAGAGGAACCGGAGCGGGTGAAACGCCTCGCGGCCATGGAGAACATCGAACTCGGCGGCCACAACTATTGGGCGTTCACGACCCCGGTACACACCGCTTGGCGGGCGCTCGAGAAAGTCACCGATGGCCGGATCGGCTCTTGGAACGGGCCGCGACCGTTCCAAGCTCACGAAATCCGCCGAACGCTAGATGTGTTTTCGGATCTCGGTGTGACCGTTACGGCTTGGCGTGATCATGCGTACCGCCACGACAGTCACACCGTCAACCTGCTCGCACAGTACGGTGTCACGCACTTCTCAGACACCATCGAACCCGACGGTGATGCGCGCACCGACGGTGGCTTGACGATGGTGCCAATAAACACTCCTCCGGATCATGACCACATATACCATTCGTTCCGGACGTCCGAATATGTCGCCGCAAACGACTTCAATGGCCCCTTTGGTTCCGAGGCCCGTGAGGCCGATGCTTGGCTCGATTGGGTGCTTAGCTGTGTCGCCGATCATGTGAATGAAAATTGCCCCGCGACGGTGCTCGCGCACCCCGCCTGTATGAATATCGCTGACGAATTCGACGCGTTCGAGCGACTATGCGAGCGGGCTGCTACGGAGCTGGAGCCGGTGACAATGTCCGCGATAGAGGCCTGAAGGGATCCGTACTGGAGACAACTCAGCCTAGGATTCGCCGCACGGCGTCAGCGATTGCGTCAGGGTCTTCCTGAACCGTGGTGTTGGCGACGGAACCCGCTTCCTTACGATCGAGCGCGATAACGGGGAGGCCAGTTGCCTTCCCTTCGAGCATCGCGCGCGATACACCGCCCCACTCCAGCCGGGAAACGGAGAGGACGAGGTCGGAGGCGGCGTACAGTTCCGGCATCTCGATGTAGTTTACTGGCGGATAACGACGAACGTTCGAAGAGTCGTCAAGGCGGGCCGCAAGATTCTTGTCCCCGACTGCCCCCACGACGACGAACTCCGCGGTGTTGAGGCGTTTAGCGACCTTTAGTAGCAGATCGGTCCCCTTCCGCCGGGAAATTCGACCAACGGTTAGCACCCGGTCGCAGTCCTGCGAGAACAGATCCTCACGGGGCGCGACTTCGGGCGAGAAACGGTCGCCGTTAACGGTTCGTTCCTCTCTTACTATGTCAGCCGGCGCCCACCAGGGCACCTCGACGCCGCCGTATCTGGGCGTGTAGACCGCGTCGGAGAGAAATATCGACCGTCCGAGTGCGTTGTTCGCTAGCCATGCCCGAACCGGGGACGGAGCCTCGCGATACTCGCCGAACAGCGACGCAGATGCCCGGGTATAGCCTCGCACGTCAGACCCAATAGCGCCCGCCAAGACGCCGGGGGCATGCCATCGGGGCTGAGTGATCTGTCTGATTGTGTCAGGGTCATTCTCCCGCAGATATCGTCTGACCACGTTGGCGGTAATTCGAGCCCGCTCGAATCCGGTCTTTTGTGGAGCACTGTACCGAGTTACAGAAATCCTGTCAGCGTCGGTTAGCCACACCGGCACGCGGCAGTTCCCGACCACAATCAGTTCGAACCAGAGTTCCTCTTCCCGTGTCTGGTAGAGCAGAGAATCTAGGTAGGCCTCCATGTTCGGCGGACACCGGCTCCCGAGGTAAAGGGCGGACTGCGACATTACTATTATCACCCATAGAGAACATTTAATCACTTATGTCCATAGCCTTTTCCGTCGATCTTGAACCTAATAAGGACGGATCATTTGACGGCGTCGCCGAGGCGATGGACTGGTACAACTCCATTGTGCCCCGTGGAACTGTATATGCTACCTACCGGATCGCGACTGAGCGTCCGGATATCTTAAAACGACTGGCCGCTGACCATGAGGTGGGCGTCCACGTCCACCCGCGGGAGTTCGGCCACAGGGACGACAACCTCGCTGAGCTCGATCCCGCTCGCCAGCGCGACCTTATATCCCAGACTCGGAAGTCCGTGGCCCAGGCGGCCGGTCTCGATGAGACTGTCCTTACGGCTTTCCGGGCCGGCAGACACAAGATTGAACCAGCTACGCTCAACGTACTTGCCGACCTCGGGTTTGAGGTGGACGCGTCGGTCAATGTACGGTATCGCGATCACATGCCCGCCGAGGTGACCAGCCGAGTCGTGCCGTTTGAGCACAAGAGTGGCTTGGTCGAACTGCCGACGACCTACGGCGAGCCGCCGCTTCTCTCTAAGGTCGGTATGCGGGCTGGTCTAGGAGGAAATATCACCGCAACTGCCCACGAACTCCGCTCGGATAGACGCTTCTGTAGCGGCCGTCGCGCACTCACGTGGCTCCTTGACGCGACGCCATCAGTGTTCTCGATGTATATGCACCCCTACGACGCGACAAAATACGAGGAACTTGAAAACGACGGAGAACAGTTCCGAACGGACCTCCGGATACTATTGAATCGGACCGAGCGATCGTTCGTGACCGCGAGTGAAATCTACAGATCAATCCACGATCAGTGATCAATATACCCAAGCGCTTCGAGCCGATTGCCGACATCACCGGTGTCGACCGCACCCTCAATTCCGTAGTTGGTATATGCCGGTTGATCGTAGTGATCGGCAATGATTCTCTCGAATATCTCGACCTGTTCCGGTTTGTCGTCGGCGAGATTTTTTTCTTCGCCCGGATCGTTCGGGAGGTGGAATAGTTTAGTCCTAATTTGCTTGTCGAGTGACGTGATGAACTTCCACTCGGTGGTCCGACAGCCAGTAATTCGTAGGTCGGGATTGACTTCCCTCCCCGACCGGTTGGAGTTTTGGATGAACACCGCCCGGTCCTCGGAAATTGATTCCTCGCCGCGGAGGACAGGAGCTAGCGTTTGCCCGTGAAACTGATCCGGGACTTCCGGGTCGGCCACAGCGGCGTCAAGTAGCGTCGGCCCAAGATCGATGGTCGAGGTGATGCCTTCGACGGTTGTCAGCTCCTCGGAACCGAGTCTGAACAGGAGCGGAACGCGTGCGCCCTCCTCGTAGGGTTCGATACAGTGGGTGAGCCCACCGTGTTCCCGAAACTCCTCGCCATGGTCCGAAGTGAACGCAACCTGCGAGTCGTTCCACAGCCCGCGTTCCTCGAAGCCATCGATCAGACGGCCGATCTCATCGTCCATGTGGTGTAGCGAGGCGTCGTACATTTCTGAGATCATCGCGACCTCTGCGTTAGAGAGGCTGTCTGGGTCGGTATGGAGCTGGTCGTTGATCTCCCAGAGTTGACCATCTGCCACGTCGGGCGCGTCGACCGCCTCACGGTGGGACTCAGGGGGGACGTATGGCGAGTGGGTGTCCATGAAGTGGACCCAAACGAACAGCGGGCGATCATTTGGGGCCTTGTCGAGGAATGACAGCGTGCGGTCGACGACTTCGTCAGCTGTCGGGTGTGGCGGCTCGCGCGATTCGACTGTTCGGTACCCGGATTCGAGTAGGCGGTAGAGCAGGCCATCCTGATCCAGCTGCTCGTAGATGTCGGACTTCAGATCCTCGAACTGCTGACGAAACGCGCTGGCTTCGCTGCCGGCGTCGCGATCGGTGCTGAACGTTCCGATCTCTCTATTTACGACAGTGTTTTCGCTATCGAAGTAGATATCGAATCCGCGGTCCCAACCGAAACGGGAGTGTAACTGAGCGTTCGCGTTGACGCCAATTGTGGCGTACCCAGCGTCCCGGAACGCGCTCGCCAGCGTCGTTCGGTGTTTTGTCAATTGGGCATACCCGCCGTACATCAGCGGATACGAGGAGGTTAGTATTCCTGGAAAACTCTTTCGCGTCCCCGTCCCCGTGACCACCGCCTGTTCGCAGGCGGCTCCCGACATCGCAATTTCGTCGAGTTGTGGCGTAGTCGGAGAATCATACCCAGCTCCGGAGAGTCGATCGTACCGTAACCCGTCGGCGGTCAAGAGAAACGCGTGGTTGTTTTCCATCGTTAGTATTCCGTTGTCGACTAATCGCAGTAGCCGAATGTATTCTTTCGGATTCCTACGGCGGGAGCGGAAAATACTCATACGACACTGGTCCAAGTAGATGTAAGATGGCCGTAGAGAACGTCTTGCTGGTAACAATAGACAGCCTCCGATACGACCGAGCGCTAGACTCCGACAGATCGATGAACCCCGCGCCGACTCTCACCTCACTCGCTGCGTCCGGTCATTCGTTCACGGAGGCGTACGCAAACGGTCCCAACACGCCGTCGAGTTTTCCGACCCTTCTCACCGGAACCTATCCAATGATGTACGGCGGCTACCGCTACCTTGACGAACGACGCCCTGCTCTCTCGTCCACGCTCCGAGACGCAGGCATGACCACCATAGGGTTTCACTCCAATCCGCACCTTGGTCCTGAAAAAAATTACAACAAAGGTTTCGATGTATTCAACGACGGTGCTGAGTCTGACGACGAGGCGTTCACAATCAAAAACCTCGTCGACGAGTACGTTCCTGCCGATTCGCAACTTTACAGCCTCCTGCGACGCGGCTGGCACTATCTGACGATGGCAACAGACACCTCAGCCTACGCTCCAGCCGCGGATATAACCGATCGGGCAGTAGAGTGGATCCAGACCGACTGGGACGGCGAGACGCCTTACTTTATGTGGCTACATTATATGGACGTCCATTACCCATTCACACCCCCGGAGCGCTTTCTCAAGGAGATTGGGGTCGATCCACTTTCAGCCCGCAGAACGGCGGATCTAAACGGCCGTATGCAGGAGGATCCCAACTCGCTCACGACCGAGGACCGGGCAGATCTGCTTGATCTATACGACGGTGAGATCCGATACATGGACCACAACTTGGGCCGTCTGCTTGAGCAACTTGAGGCCTGCGGTGTCCGCGAGCAGACCGCCGTGATCGTTACCGCGGACCATGGGGAGGCCTTCGGCGAACACGGACGTTACGGGCACCACCCGTACAACTACGACGAGCTGATTCACGTCCCACTAGTGTTTGACATCCCCGGTCGCAACGGCCCTCAGATCGATCAGCAAGTTTCCCTGATCGATGTCCCGCCGACACTGTACGACCTAGTCGGCATAGATACCCCTGACACCGTACAAGGTCGTAGTTTCATGGATACCATGGATGGTGACGATGGTACTGAGAACGAGGAACACGTCGTCCTCTGTACTTCCCGTGGCGGAGACATGCTGACAACTCGGACGCCCAAGTGGAAACTCTTCTGGGAGCGTGAGACCGACGAAGTTGAACTGTACGACATCGCGTCGGATCCGAGCGAGACTCGAGATATCAGCGACGAGAACCCGGCTGTCGTCGATCGATTCAAATCCTTGCTTGAAAATCACATCGCCGAGGCGAAGGCGACCGACACCGACCTCCCAGAAGTTGAAGAGAGCGATGAAGTGAAACAGCAGCTTGAAGACCTTGGGTACGTCGACTAGTTCTCAGAGGGGTAGTGTTCAGATAAGCTGATTCCATGCGAAGGCGAACGATCTCAACCACTCGTCAGCAGTTTCTGCTTCGGCGTTGCTAAAACAATTTGAGAAACAGACAGTTCTACGTTTTAGCTCACGGAAGACACGTTCGACGCTATTCCGATTTCCATGTCGTTCGTATCTGAAATCGAGGCCATGTTTTTCACATGCTCGGTGAAGTGGAACCGCACCATCAACGAGAAAGATCGCGTCATCCACGTCGTGTTTTTCGCGGAGTTCCGCGAAAAACTGATCTGCGATCACGTTCGTTCTTGTCGGCTCAAGCTTTGTGTGGAGTAAATCGTTTGAGTCGGGATCGACAGCAGCGTACAGCCAATATTGTTCATCGTCAAGCTGAATCACCGTTTCATCAACCGCAACGTGATTCGGGCTCCGACCAGATTCCGGCTGTAGATCGGCCTTGTGAACATAGTTGTGAACAGTGGATCGAACCCGATCAACACCAAATATCTCAAGAAACGAAACAGTATTCGAAAGCGATAATCCAGCAAGGTGGAGCTGAATACTGAGCTTCATCGACAACTTCGGTGTTGCTTCTCGCTCCACAAACTCTAAGCTGATCTCGTCTAAAAAGCCGCTGAGGCGGGCGTTTTCGGGCATGAATCACTTTGAAAACGCACCGCCTCACGTTTCAATCCTTATCTGAACACCGACCTCAGAGGTACCCCAAGTCCTTCAAGCGGTCCTGGATTTGTTCTCCTTTTGATTCACCGGTCTCACCGGCTCGAATTTCACGCCGCTCGCCGTCTAGGACCGCCCACGGGACCTCGACCAGCGATGGGAACCGGAGTCGAGGTTTGTGACCGCCGATGCCCAGCAGCTCAGAAAAACCGCTCGCGTAAGCTTGGCCGTGATCCGCAGTGACGACAGTTTTTCCGGGAATGGCCTCCATGACATCATCGACGAACCGCATAACGTACTCCAGATTTTCGGCGTAGGCTTGCCAGTACTCGGACTTATTTTCGTGGTCGTCACCGATCTCGCTCCCAATGAATGGCCCGTGAGGCTGCATGAAGTGGACGATTAGACGCTTATCGTCAAAATTCTTGTAGGTCTCAATGGCAGCATCTCGGACAGCTTCAGGGGGCACGACGCCAGTCCGCTCATCAGTATCGGTCTCCCACAACTCGACGATGTGGTGAAAAGCGTTGCTGGCCTCGAGTGACGTGTGCGGGTTCGCAGATATGTACACTGTATCGCCGAAGGACTGACCTTGGAAGTTTCGGCGAGTCCACTCGCTGGAGTGACTGCCAAGACTAACCTGCGTCTCGTACTCGTCGAAACGGTCAATCTCAACAACGCGCTCGAAATAGTCTGCCCGACACGCGTCGAGGACAATCAACGTGTCCCAGTCTTCATCCATAACACGGACCGCTTCGTCGTACCCCGGATATCTAGGGTAGAGCCTAGTCGCAGTACCGAAGATGAACGGAACGAACACGCGATTACGCCACCAGTTGACGGAGTTCCAGTTCTTACCTACTTCGGTGAGAGCGTCTCGCGGGTCAATACTCATTGCCCATCGATGTCCGACCTGCTGATTTATTTGTATTGATTTGCTAGGGAGTCACTTATTTGCGAGACGACGGATCAGCCAGTCGAGTCGTGACAGACTGAGACCATACTGCTCCTCTGCTGAACGGATGAGCATGACCTCTGTCGGGGTAAGCCCGAAAGCGACCAGTACGGCGGCAACATAGACAAGTCCGGTCATTACCGTAACCCCCACCAGCCAGAGGAACGTTGTTGGGATCGCCGGTGCGAGAAATGCCCAGACAACAGCGAGGAAGGGCATTCCGAGCACGAGAGGTCGAACCGATCCCCAGGTCAGCGGCGTCTTATCCAGTGTGAGGTATACCTGAATTGCCGCCAGTCCGTCACGGAGCATGAACGATACAACTGTGGCTATCGCTGCCCCGGTGATACCCATTTGTGGGATCAGCGCGAAGTTGAGCAGGATATTCGTGACTGCTGCGATAGTGCTGTTAACCGAGAGGATCTGTGATCGCCCGACAGCCTCGAGGATGGAGTTGTGTACACTCAGGACGTTTTTTGCTGCGAACCCGACTGCGAGGATTGACAGAACTATCCCGCCGTCGGCGTACTTCGACTGGTAGATGATCACAATGAAATCAGTTGCGAACACGCCGAGCGGGACGAGCGCACAGACACTCATGACGAGAAGCCACCGGACGACCGTGTGAAACAATTCCATGACGCCGTCGACGGCTCCTTGTTTCTCGAGCCTGCTCGCGATGGGCGTACTCAGGAAATTAAAAGCCGTCGAGAATAGCCCCATAAAGCTTGTCGCTGCGTATGCGACCCCGTATATGCCTGTCGCAGCATCAGTCAGAAAGTACAGGATCAAGAAAATGTCAATGCTCCGGTAGACGAATCCAGAAATACCGCTAATCGTAAACGGTAATGAGTACCGAATTACCTCTGCTGTGCGGTTGGGATCGAGGGCAGATCGTGACTGTGGCAAGGTATGGTACAGAAGCGCCAGGCCAACGAATCCGCTGATCACGTACGGGACAGCGTAGGCTCCAGCGATCCCGATCTGGCCCAACCCATATAGAACGGCGACGACGACGAGCGAGATGCGTGCCACCGGATGGACGATATTCTTCACCATCACCCAGTACGTTGAGCGCTCTTGTCCTCGGATGCCGCCCACGGCGAGGTTGAGAACCGTAGCAAACGGAATCGCAGCGCCAAATATACGAATACTAACCGTGACGTTCGGGTCGCCAAATATCTCTGACGCTATGAACGAGGCGTTGAGTGCGATCGTCGCCCCGAGCGCCGTCGACGAAGCAACCGAGATGAGTACCAATACGGTCACTAGCGTCCGTTTTTTATCCGCTTCGACCCGCGGTAGGTACCTTGTGAGCCCAGACGCCAAGCCCAAGCCGCCGGCGATTGCTCCAACGTCAAGCAGTGCTGTCCCGGCGGTCAGGCCCCCGAAGTCTCCAACTGAAAGGTATCGGGCCGCAATTACCTGTGCCACGAAGGCGATGAACAATTGTAGTACCAGCCCGAACGTGATCACACTCGCCCCTTTGACGACATCACGAATCGCCTGATCGAGGTCGCTCATCGCATGACCACTCGATCTAGGTAGCGTTCGTATCGCTCGTACAGTTTGTCCCAAGAAAACTCGGCCTCGACCGTAGCCCGACCGTTCTTTCCGAGATAGTCGGCGAGCATGTCCTTGTTGGCCAGCCGGTCCAGCTGCGTCGCCAAGCCAGCTGGATCGTGGGCGTCACACAGCAGTCCAGTCTCCTCGTTCCTGATCACTTTCGGGACTCCGCCAACTCGCGTCGCCACAACGGGAGTCGCCGTCGCCTGCGCTTCGAGGATAACCCGTGGCAACCCTTCGGTGTGAGAAGGCAGCACGAATATGTCGAACTCGTGGTATAAAGCGGGGATCTGCTCGTACGGTACTGACCCGAGGAATGTCGCTTGATTTCCAAATCGATCGGCCAGTTGGTTTCGTCTTGGACCATCACCAGCCACTAGCAGGTGCCACTTGCTGTTCGCCTGATTCAGAGCGGCCGCTAGATCATCAAGTCCTTTGTACGATTGGAGGCCGCCAACAAACCCGAGCTTGAGCGTATCATCTGTTGTATCAGCACTATCGAGGCGGTTTCTAAATCGATTGGCGAGTGGCTCTGGAATCGTATCGGGGTGAAAACGATCCACATCGACAGCGTTGCGTACGTCGAAGATTCGTTTGGCGGGTACACCTTGGTTTCGAAGCTGATTGCCAATATGTTCACAGACAACAAAATAACCGTCGTGTGGTGCCCGCAAGCGTGCTGAAAACGACGCTAGATCAAGGCGATCATACATCCTGTTGACAGGTGGATCTAGGCTCGAGCCTACATGGACGACATGAGGGACACCCAGCCGTCGTGCTGCGATCAATCCCGGTATATATGTCTTACGTGTCTTTGACACGAGTACATCTACGTTATGTCGCTTCCCAGCTTGTACTGCGTGGGTAACTGTTCGGAGCGGCCCTTCGACAATCCGAAATCGAGGAGAGATTGATACTTGAAATGGCCGCTCAGGAGTGTTGTTCCAGTCAAGGAGTGTCACATCATGACCTCGCTCGCGGAGGCCGGTGACGACATTACGGACATGGATTGCGCCCCCTCGAACCATCGCGCCAGTAAAAGAGATAGATTCCTCGGTTAGATATAGGACGCGCATGTAATGAAAGCCGGATAGGGAATTAATATATCTCGCGGTATTTACCAGTGAGATAGAGACTTATCAGCGCTCACGTCGTCACAGATATGATTACTCACCTCGTGTAGTGACTTTCTGGACCAAGAGCTGCGGATTCTCACTTCAATCACCAGTTCCTGACATGGACCACTCGAATGTTGACTGCTGTGTTTTTATCCTAACCAGGTCAAGCAAACAGATCTGATAACCAAGTACATTCCATGTGGCTCACACTGGTCCAATACACGTTGAAATTCGACGCTCTTCCGAAGCAGATTGTTGGTTGGGTAGAGCTGTCGCTGTGAAAGCGTAGCGGGCAAGCGTGACGCGAACGCGTCACCCGAACATAATGTTCCCATTTGAATTGCTGAGCTCAGAGGCGAGCGCCGCAAACCTGCTGGAGCAGGTTCGCTGGCGCGAGGGCCTCTGCCCGCGCTGCCGGTCTGAATCGGTGATCAAACACGGCAGCTATTGAGAGTACCAACGGTATCTGTGTAAGGATTGCGACCGCACGTTCAACGACAAGACCGGCACGATCTTCGCGCACGCGAAGATTGGCCTCAAGCTGTTGTTCGCGTTCTACTCGCTCCTCCGGTTCAACACGAGTATCCGCCAGCTAGACGCTGAAATCGACGTTTCGTATCGCTCGCTCTGCTGGCGCGTCGAGCAGTTCGCCAGAACGCCCGACGCGCCAGACATCTCTCTCGTTGGCCCGGTTGAGATCGACGAGTTCTACGTTTCTGCCGGGAAGAAAGGCCGCAAGCGCGACCGAGGGTCGCACTCGCGTGCGCTCTCGAAACGCGGACGAGGAACGCATGAAGAGGACAAACCGCCGGTATTCACGCTCGTTGATCGCGGTACCGGTCAGCGGTACATCGTCCCGGCGAAATCCGCCGACGAAGCGACGGTACGACTCTTTCTCGACAACCACAAGGAAGAGTCGCTGACTGTCTATACGGACGGATTTCGGGCCTACGATCCGCTTGACGGTGACGAGAACTTCCACCGAGAAGCAGTTATTCACGGTGACGGCGAGTACGTTGATGGAGACGCGCACGTGAACACGTGCGAGAGCCACGCGTCGCTGGCGCGACGGTGGCTCTCGCCACATCGAGGCGTCTCAAAGAACAAACTGACAGCGCATCTCAGACCGCTCCAACTTCAGCGACGAATCCTCCGCAAACCGAGAGGAGAAGCACTGAAACAGATTATTCGAGAACTTCTCTGACTCACCAACAACGTACTTCACCTATGAAAGCCTGCTAGCTCAACAAACCACGTCTGCGATACTATATTTTTTGCCGGGATCGATCCGATCTTGATCACGAAAGAGAGACCGCAAGCAGGCACCGTGGTGGTTCAGGAACCAGCCGGCAGGCGGTCAGAACGTGAAGGGACAGCTGTAGCTTACGACCGCTGCGGCCGGCCGATGAGGGCCGCCGGGCCGCGGCCTTCAGGCACTCACCTCTGGTGAATCATACACTTCCTCACGCTCCAGCATATGGAAGATTGACACGAGCAGTTTTCGCGCCGTTGCGACGATTGCTATCTGATGATTCTTCCTCTGTTTCAATCGAGGGTAAAACCGTCCAAGATACGGATCGTTACACCGGTGAACCGCTGTTTAAACGCACTGAACGAGGATCCAGCGTAATTCTCCACTTTCGCGCTTCGAGATTGAACCTTCCGTCCGCGAGTCCCCTGACTCGCGGACGGCCGGATCCAATCCCAGGTAACTCACCACCTGCTTCGCCTCATCAAATCGGTCGATCTCACCGATCTCCGAGGTGATCAGCAGCGACGAATAGAAACTTACGCTAGGAATCGTCATCAACAGCTGCGCCTCCTCAAGAGACGAAGCAGTTTCTTCGATCAACGATTCGAGTTCCTCGATCCGAGCGGTTAACTCGTCGATGATCGAGAGGAACGACTCTATCGACTGATCGCCGACGACCCCGAGCGAGACATCCTCGCCGGCGCGGATGTCTCGCCCGTTCACACTGAATGGATCCCAGTCGTAGGTGATCCCGTGTTTGTCGAGGAGAGCGTGGACTTCGTTTTTGAAGTCCGTACGTTTCTCAACTAATCGCTTCCGGCCGCGCACAAGTGCGCGGCGCTGTCGGAGCTCTTCGGACGGAATATAACTCTCAGCGATCATGCCGGCTCGGCGAAGTTGCGCGAGCAACTTCGCGTCGGGCCGGTCGTTTTTCACCTCAGCATAGCCGATCGCTTTGGTTTGGCTCGGATCTGCGACAACCACGTCGAGGTGTTCGTCGAGGGTGTCGTAGACCGTGTAGTAGTTGCTGGTTGCTTTGATCACCTCTTTAGCTCCGGCGTATTCTTCGGCAACTTCGTCGAGCTTCGCGTTTTTGACACGAATCTATTCGACAACCTCGGCATCATCGTCCAAAACAGCGACGTGTGATTCGTCCTTGTGAAGGTCGATTCCGAGGTAGTACATGGTGACCTCTGGAGTGGGAGTGCATGGAGTAGAGACACACCTATTCGGGCTTGCCGCCCGTCTGTCGGACAGACAGATGGGCGGCGTCCCATGATGCGGCTTCCTTGGCACGTAGACTAATCAAGAGCACGCGTTCGAAGACGCCTGTGTAGCATCGGCCTTTAGCACCCCATTCTTACTCCATGCGCTGGGGACTTAGCAGGCTTTCATCCCATCAAGAGCGAAATTCGAAGCTTGTTTTCTACCCTTCCCATTCTTTTGTGCCTTGCTCTGCTCTCAATAGTTCTTGAACTGATGCCGCCACACACGCTTTTATTCTCCATTTAAGCTGCTCTCCCGCATCCGAAATATCAACCCCGAACTCTCCAACCATCGTCTCGTTGCTCCGCGGATTCTCGACCAGTTCCACGTCCACGTCGATCCCACACTCTTCCGACGCCGTTTCCCGCACAATCTCCGCGACCTCCATCACGCTCATATCCTCGTCACTAGCAATTTCATACGTCTCCGTCCCGGTCTCCCCACGCTCCAACTGCCCCAACAGCCGCTCCGCGCTCCGCACGTATGCCCGCGCCACGTCCTTCACGTGAACGAAGTTCCGCGCCTGCGTCCCGGGCTCGTACACCGTCAACGTTTCACCGGCGAGCGCCCGGTTCACGAAGAAGTTGATCACGGTCGGCTTCCCAACCTCTGTTCCGTCAACCCCGTGTTCGCCGTAGAGGTTCGACTTCAGGAAGAGATGCGCCGGGAACGCGCCGTCCGCGAACGACTCAATCGACCGCTCGCCGAGCAACTTCGTCCGCCCGTACCAATTCAACGGATCCCGCGGCTGGTCGGCCGTGATCGGGAACTCCTCGGGATCGCCTAACACGGCCATACTGAACGGGAAGGCCAACGCTGCGCCCGTCTTCCGGCAGAACCACGCCACGTTGTTCGTCCCGGTGACGTTCACCTCGTACGCGAGGTCGGGGTTCTTGTCGCAGTCGTCGACGCCGCTGATCGCCGCGAGGTGACACACCACGTCCGCGCCAGCGAGCGCGTCCTCCAGCCGGTCCCGGTTCCGAACGTCCACGTGCTCGATGTCGACGTCGCCGATCGAATCCACCTGCCCGCGATACTGGTTGTCGATCGCGATGAGCTCCCAGTCGGGATACGCCTCCTGGAACTCCACGACAACGCGACTACCGATGTAACCGGCCGCGCCCGTCACCGCGACCGTCGGCGACTCGATTTCCTTGTTGCCAGTCCCACCGTCCGTCTCCGTCTGTGTCGTGTCTGTCATGCTTGGGTCGCCTCCGTACCGGTCAGCTCGTTCGCGATATCCCGAATGCCCTCCCGCAGCGTCCACTCCGTCTCGAAGCCGGTCTCGGCCAAGCGGTCGAAGTTCACGTGATACGAGGGGCCGGGCTGTTCGTCCTCCAAGTACGTCACGTCCAGATCGCGGTCGAGCTCCTCGCGGACGATCTCCGCAATCTCCGCGATGCGGTAGTTGCCCTCGTTCGAGCCGACGTTGTACACCCGCTTGGGCCACGCGTCCGGATCCAAGGCGGCGTCGAGGTACGCTCTCGCCGCGTCGCGCACGTGGATGAACGGGCGCCAGTTCGAGCCGTCGCCGTACACCGTCAGCGGCCGGTCGGTGAGCCCGCGGAAAACGAAGTGGTTCACCACGAGGTTGAAGCGGACCCCCGGCGACCAGCCGTAGTTCGTGCTCATGCGGAGCGCGGTCGCGTCGAAGTCGTACGCCTCGACCGCCTCGTCGAGCAGGCGCTCGCAGGCGACCTTCGACTCGGCGTACGGGTTGAGCGGGTTCTGCTCGGTCGTCTCGTCGATGTCGCGGCTCGCCGCGCGGCCGTAGTTGTTACACGAGGAGGCGACGACGACGCTGTCGACGTCGAACTTCCCCGCGGCCGTGAGCACGTTCTCGGTGCCGTCGCGGTTCACGGCGAACGTCTCCTCGCGCCGGTCGTGCGTCGACGCGGCGCCGGTGATCGCCGCGAGGTGGATCACGGCGTCGACGCCGCGAGTCGCGCTCTCGACGGCGCCGTACTCCCGCACGTCGCCGCGGCGGAAGTCGAGCCGGTCGCCGACGCAACCGGCGAGATGTGCCGGCGAGCCCGCCGCCAGCGAGTCGAGGACGACGACATCGCTCACGCGGGAATCGTCGAGCAGGCGCGGGACGAGCGCGCTCCCGATGTAGCCGCAGCCGCCGGTGACGAGGACGCGCCGGCCGTCGCCGCGGGCGGCGTCGGTCTCGCCCGACTCACTCATCGGTCAGCACGCCCGGCAGGAACCGGTCCTCGTGGGCCGCGATCCGGTCCCGCTCCTCGACGAGCGTCCCGAGCACGTCGCGGATACCCGCTTCGAGCTCCTGCCGCTGGCCGCCGACCAGGTCGAGGAACCGCTCGTTCTCCATCTCCATCTTGTGTTCCTCGTCCTCCTCACGCGGGTTCTCGTAGTGTTTCACCTCGGCGTCGAGGTCGAACTCCGCACCAACCTCGGCGATCGTCTCGGCGAGTTCGACAATCGCGATCGGCCGGGTGACCTGATTGTACACGTCGATGCCGTCGTCGCCGGAGTGGCCCTGCTCGACCAACCGAACCAGACTTTCGACGGCGTCTTCAAGACTCACCATCGGCTTGCGCTGTTCGCCTTTCCCGTACACCGTGATCGGGTAGCCGGCGACGGCCTGCGCGCAGAACCGGTTGACGACGGTGCCGAAGTAGTAGTCGAAGTCGAACCGCGTCGGACTCTCGTGGGCACGCGTCTCGTCGCTCTCGGTGCCGTAGACGATGGCGGTCCGCACCTCGCTCATCGGGAAGTCGAACTGGGACTCCGCGAGCCGCATGTTCGCCGCATCAAAGGACTTCGTCTGGTGGTACCAGCTGCCGCCCATCGCCGGGAACGGCACCTCATCAGAACCGTCCTTCCGGTCGACCTCCAGCCCGCCTTCGGGAATCGGGAAGTGCGGCGCCCCGTAGATACCGGTGGTCGTCGTCTCGATGAAGTGTGTGTTCGACAGGCCCGTCTCGTGGAGCCCGTGAAGCAGGTTCAGCGTCATCGAGACGTTGTTGCGCTGGGTGTACAGCGCGCGCTCGCCGTTGATTGACGAGTAGGGCGCGCTGGGTTGGGCGGCCGCGTGTAGCACGGTGTCGGGTTCGTGGGTGTCCAGCAGTTGGAGCACGAAGTCGCGGTCAGCGAGGTCGCCCTCGACCAAGCTGAGGTTCTCGACGCGCTCGAAGCGCTCCTCGGGGCTCTCGATTCGCGTCGCGGAAACGCTCCCCGACTCGGCGACCCAGTCGCGCCGCGAGAAGTCGTCGACGCAGAGGATGCGCTCGTCGAGGCGATCCGCTAGTCGCAGCGCGGTCGGCCAGCCGAGATAGCCATCGGCACCGGTGAGTAGGACCGTCATGGTTACTCGATAGTCGAGTAACTACGAGTAAAGGCTTTCCGGTTGATCCTGTTCGCTGGTAACGCCCCATTCAGAATCGCGGCGGTCGCCTCACTCCCTAACGGTATCGCTGGCTGATGGGTCTGGGTCAGCTGGAACGCTCTCATGGCGCCACAGTAGGTCGAAATACTGCCACATCCCGGCTACGAACGATGGGTTCTCGGTGACGGCGGCCTGTCGATGGTGGTTCGGCACCTCTTCTTGTTCGACCATAAGCAGTCCTTGGCCCGACTCATACGAGAGACTCGGATCAGCGAACGTACCCCGCCATGGCAGCATGCGGTCGCTAACGCGGACAGTAACTGACGGGAACTCGTTGGCGAGCAGTTCACGGATCTCGGCCTGCCGTTGCCGATTGTCTGGCGACAACGAGTCGGGATGTAACAACAGGACGTCGACCGTGACGCCGCGGTCAACCGCATTTCGGATCGCAGGCCGGACCGCGTCAATGTACCCAAAGCTCTTCGAAAGCACGTACACCGCCTCCGCTGCGTCGCGAAAGAGCCGCCGCGTCTCCTGTTCGCTCGGCTCGCCCACGTCGACCACGTGAAATAGGTCCTCTGTCGGGCTGAGTTCATCAACGCCGCGGTCCCGGACTGGTGTGTATTCATCAACGAACGCTTCCTCGACGGCCTCAACATCCTCACGGAACCGCTCATATGCGTGCCGACGGTTTTCGACCGCCCGCTCAGCGATCGCTGCCGGCTCGTGTGGCTCGTACTGTTTCGGCCGACCCGGAATCACCTTCACGTACCCCGCCTCTGAGAGCGCGTCGAGTACGCCGTAGATCCGCGCCTTTGGGATGCCAGTCGCCTCAGCGAGGTCGGGCGCTGTTGTCCGCCCCAACAGTAGCAGTTCCTCTAAGGCGTCGGCCTCGTACTCCGTCAGATCAAGCAACGAAAAGAGGTCGTCTGCGGAATCAGCCATGGATGTTCGTGCTCATTCGTTCCGTAAGTACGTACTGGTGGCGCCGGAACAATTATGTGCCACCGTCTAATACGGTTACTCAGAAAATGAGTAACCATACGCCCTCTGAAGACGACGACGCTCACCTCGCAGACATTCCTGATGGAGCGGGCTGTACTGAGATCTGGGAGCGCCTCTCGGACGATCGCGATGAAAATCCTTCTGGAGAGTAGGCCGCCACCGATTACGAACTGACGGCCGTCTACAGGCGGAGCAGGCCGAGTGCCTCGGGGCTTGACCCCGAGGGTGAAGGCCGTACGCTCCGCTAAACGTGTTCCGTTCGCTCGATATACTGTTCAATAGTGCCGGTCGAAACATCGCCTGCCGTCCCAACGTAGTACGATTCCTCCCAGAATCCACCGCCCCACAGGTAGTCTTCCAAGAACGCTTCGTGCTGTTCCCACATCTCCCGCGCTGTGATGCTTTTGACCGTCCGTACAATCTCGCTCGGTGAGTGCTTCGGGTGAGCGGAGACAAACAGATGTACGTGGTCGGGCGAGATGTGTAGCGACAGTATCTCGTAGCCGTATTCGTCGCACACGTCGCGGAAACTTGCTTCCAGCGATTTCTCGATTGGTGCGAGTATCGCGTGGCGGTACTTCGGCCACCACACGAAGTGGTAGTTGACGTTGTACACCGTGTGGTTAGACCGCTTCTCACCCATACAGACAGTACTTGGACAAGAATTAAGTATTTCAGTAAGAGTGTGAGATGACGAAACGACTGTCCGTGGACTTCGAGGACGATGTGTACAAGGAGTTCTCGAAGAAGTGCATCGAGGTTGACGAAACCAAGTCCGACGTAGTGCGCGGACTCGTCAACGACTGGCTCGACGAATCCGGAGGATGACCGACGCACAGGCCCTCGTCAAGACGCTGGACTTCCAACTCGACATCCAGAGTGACAACGGGGGCCTGCTATACGATGCCACCCTCGAAGCCCGCTCAGTATACAACGAAACTATCCGACTCGCCAAAGATGGCGTGGACTGGGACACCATTCCCGACCGAGTAGCCGACGACGCTAACCTCGTGAAGAACACGACTCAGCGCGTCGTCGCCAAAGCACTCGGAGCGATGGAGAACTACTACGAGTACGACGACTTCGGCCAGCCAAGTCACACCAAGGACGGTGCGTACCCGCTTCGTGCGAACTACGAGGAAGGGTACAATCTGTCGCTCACCGATGGCGGTGACGTGGTGTTCCGCATCAGCGCGAAGCCGTACAACCACGTCAGGGGCGTCCTCAAAGGAAGTGACGCCAACCTCGACATTCTCCAGACCGCACTCGAAAGCGACGAGTGGAAGATTGGGACGGCTGAAGCCCTGTTCCACAACGATACCCCTGAGTTGCACGTCAACGTCACCAACACCGAACAGACCGTTCGAGGCAAGCAGGACTCGCGGACGGTCGTCGGTGTGGACGTGAACGAGGACAACGTAGCCCTCACCGCTCTGTCCGAAGATGGCGTTGAGGACACGTTGGTCATCAGCTTCCCCGAAATCAAGTTCGAGCGTCACCGCTACTTCACGATGCGGAAGCGTGTGCAGAACGCGGGGAAAGACAGCATCCACGACACCCTCAAAGGGCGCGAAGAACGGTTTGTCCGCGATCGACTCCACAAGGTGTCTCAGCATATCGTGGAGTGGAGCCGTCAGTTCGAGAAACCGTGTATCGTCTTTGAAGACCTCAAAGAGATGCGCGACAGTATCGACTACGGCACGCGAATGAACCGACGCTTGCATCACCTCCCCTTCCGCGCTCTCCAGTTCTATACGTCGTACAAGGCGGCTTTCGGAGGCATTCCGACCGCGTGGATTAACCCCGGGTACACGAGCCAGCGGTGTCCGATGTGCGGACACACGGAGCGTGCGAACCGCAATAAGAAGCGGTTCAAGTGCAAGGACTGTGAACATCAAGACCACAGCGACCGTGGTGCAAGCGTCAATATCGCCGTGAAAGGCAGCAAGAAACTCGATTGGAATGTGCCTGCTCTCAACAGCCTTCCCGTTGTTCGGACGGTGCGACGGCAGGCATCGGGGGCCGTGGACGCCCCGACCGTGACCCACGACACCGCTAGAGGGTATCAGACCGATGGTGTCGTGGGAGTGTCCGACTGACCCACGGGAAGCCTCGGGGCTTGACGCCGAGGCGGTTCACCTGATCTAGTGTACAGTCCTCCTCAAGCGCGGTGAGCGTCTGGGCCACTTGTTGTAGATGAACCCGCGAATGCGGGGCAGCCGCAAGTAGCAACAAGACGGCCCGCTTGCGATGATGGCTCAGCAAGTAGAACACGTCATCATCGCGGAGCAGTGAGAGTTCCGACCCCTCGCCGGGTCCGTCGTACGTCTCGTCACTCATCACGACGGTCTGTAGTTGCTTCACTCGAACCCCCCAGATCGCTGACCCGTCCGTCGTGGAGACAGATATCCTCAACTGGTTCACGGCCGACCGGCCGCCACGTACAGCCGGTCCACTTGTCTTCGATCCGCCACCAGCCCGGGCCGTCCGAGCGTGGTTCAAATCGTGTTCGACATCGACCTGCGCGTGTAGGCGTGTACTCGATCGCGAACGGTTCGTCATCTTGCTTTTCATTGTTGACGCCGCTGTCCGGCGTCTGTTCTGTATGGTCGCTCATCACATAGCGAGATTTTCTTGTCAGCCCGCTACCCCCATCGGGCTTATAAACAGGACTCTCAGAGGATATCTCCTGAAACAACTTACAGCTCACGCGGATGCGGCCGAGCCTGACCCTTCATCGCGCGGCAGGCCAAACTCAAACTCAAGCCGGACCGTGTCGTACGGGACATACGGTTTCTTCGCACGACCCCCCTCTTCGAAGTGGATGATGTCGTACTCAGCCAGCAGGTTGAGATCGTCGTGAACATCGTGTACGTCACGATCGAGTCGGTCGGCCGGTGAACGGATGCTCTCCGGTGGTCGCTCCATCACCTCTTCGAGTAGCTCCATCTGCCGATCCGTGAGAAGCTGACGAAGCCGAGCACGATCTTCGAAGTTGACGACGTGTGGGATATCATCGCCCTGTTCCCACTGTTCAGCGCGATTTACTGCCGCCGCCTGCGCCTGTTCAGCTGGGAGCGAGGTGATACGCAGCGTCGATGGAAACTCGACCTCCTCGCGAGCCTTCCCCGCGTCGTCACCGTTGCTGCCGTCGAACGAGAGCTCGCATCGGGGGTCGAAACGCACCCGTATCTCGACACGGCCCTCACGGCCCTCGACGCAACCGTCCCGGTCGTTGCGCCGTCACTCGCGGCGGCGCGTATCGAAGCGGAACTGCGTGAGACCCTCGATCCGGGAGAGACGCAAGCGCTGGCGGTCGCCGACGCGAGCGACGGCACGATAGTCACCGACGATGGCGACGCACGCGAGATCGCGAGCCGACGCGAAGTGGCGGTGACCGGGTCGATCGGCGTTCTCATCCGGGCCATCGAGTCAGGCGACCTCGATGCGGAGACCGCAGATACGCACTTCAAACGCTGGATCGACGAGGCGGGATTCCGATCGCCGGCCCGCGAATTCGCTGCGTTTCTCGATCGGTACTGAAGATAGGGTCATCCCTGTCGTACATATATAGCCGCCGCGTCGAGAGGTTCAGAATCTCCTGTTGGGCGCCGGACGGACGTCAATATCTGGGCACCGTCGGCCCAACGCCGATCGGAGATCGCAAGGTCGCTCACCTCGATATCGAGACTTAGAAGCGATCGACTAATCCACGACGGACCGATTGAGTTGCCAGTCAAGTTCGAATACCAGCGATTCAGGCCGTCGGACAGCTCGTCAATACTGAGTGACTCCCCCTCCGCGTGCTCGGTGAACACGGAGATGAACTGTGCGACGGCAGTCTCATATGCCTCTCTCTGTGAGCCGTCCGTCTCCAAGAGCTGGAGGTCGCGGATCGTGTCATCGTCTGCGTAGCAGATCCGCACCTCCGTGTTGATCGTGTCTGGATGAGCGACGACCGTCTCAGCGATCTCGACGGCCGCCGTGATATCGTTGAGGCAGGGTTCGATCCGCCACACCTCTGTCCTCTCAAGCAGACTCTCGATGTGATCGACTCCATCGTCTTCGAGCGCGGTCGTGGTAATTTCCGATCCGGTAACGTGCGATACGGTGTGCGGTTCTTTCGACATCTCCCGCATAGTCCGTGTGAGGGACTTCCGGGCCGCGTACTTTTCGACTGTCTCAGCTGTGTGCTTGCCGTTCATCGGCACTCGAAGGATCAGGCCATAAACACATGCGGGTTATGACGGATCGAACATCGCCGATCGGTCGACACATTCATAGATCCCCATACTAAAAGTACTGTTTCACGATACTGGTGAAAGAATGGATATCGACGGTTACACAACCCTTTAGGGACCATTTTCACCTGATCTCGTAGTCGTTGTCACGGGCGCCGACGTCCTCGCTGTTGCCCGTCCGATCGGGGAGGTAACACGGGCCGTAGCTTGCTCCAGGGAACACCGGCGCCTCGATGTCGAGGGAGCTTCGACGGTGCAACAGCAGCAGCCGATCACGCAACTCCCGGACGAACGGTTCTCGCCGCGCGCCGAGCGTTGTCTCGAGGTCGATCGCCGGGCCGCTCATTGCGGATCCTCGCTCGTCGTCGGCTGTGCGTTTGTCGTCGATGCGACTGTCGTCGAGGTGGGTGGGTTCGTCATTGGATGTTCGAGGGAGTGGTGAGCGATCTGTGCGACTCGCGACGGCTGGTCGGGGTGAACGCTCGCGACTGCCCATGGGTGCCAGTTTTGACCCGCCGGAAGCGACGTATGCCTTCGTGGCTGGAGCTCCGTCTGAACACCACGGACTTCCACAAGAGTAGCTGGCCGCCGAGACGGCACCAGCGGCTTCGAGGTGGAGCTGCCCCTGCCCTGTATGAACCCCTTGCTGGTGGAGCGTGAGTGACCGACCGGCGCTGGCGCCGCGTCGCCGGTGCTCCACCGGCGGTGGCCATCCACCTGGACGGCAACCACTCGACCGAGATTGCGGACGGCACTCAGACGGCGATCGTAGCTATTCGCCGAGATGCCGGCTCGCTCGATCAGGTCGGTCCGACCGAGCGGCCGGCCGGCGCGAAGCAGGGCGGCGTACAGGGTGGTGGCCGTCGGCGTGAGATCGGGCCGGAAGCGCGTGGGCGGGAGCGTGGCCGCCGCCCGTTCCACGTCGAGACACATCGGCGTCCGAGACTCGTTCAGCGCTCGCAGGAGGCTCGCTACAACGTCGTACGGACACGCTCTTGGGGTCGTGTCCGACAGGCCGAACGAGCGCAGACACACCCGAACTAGCCGCTGGCGCTCGCGGGCGGTCTACTGAACACTGTGGCTCATCGCAATTTCGTCGATCACCCGCCGGATGGCGGGGTAGGTCATCCCGTCGACGACCGGAATCTCGAGAGTCGGTGCGGCTTCGGTGCCATCGGCGATCGACTCGCGGACCGTCGTGAGCTCTGTCGAGAGGGTGTCAGCGATCTCGTCGCGGAGCTCAGTGACCGTCGGACCGGTGAGCACCCACGACATCGTGAGATCCATCGTCGCGTTGCGATCGATTTCGGAGGGGAGCCGCCGGCACAGCTTTGCGGGCCGGTCTTCGAACAGCATCCGGTACCCAGAGTGGATCCCGTAGACGGACTGTTTGGGCGCCGTTTTGGCGAGGAACCCACAGAGGTCCGCACGCCGAGTCTCGTTGCGAGCGAGCGCGTCGGTGTCGGGGATCCTGATCGTCGTTGTGAGATCGATGCCGACCGCGTGGTACAGCTGCGTCGCCGAGGCGATGAGGCTGTGGAGATCTTCAAACAGTTCGCTGCGCGCGGCGGTGTCATCACTCCCTATGAGCGCGGCGACTCGTTCAAGGAGGCGGTCGCGAACGGTCGTGATCCGACCGCGCCACGCCCCGTAGGTGGTTTCCTCGTCGCTGTACCACCCGACTTGGTGGCCCCGGCGGAGGATGCGGTCGGTGGGATACTCGTGGGTGCCTTCATCGATCGCGTCGAATTCGTGGCCGAGTCGCGAGGGCGTCAGAATTGTCGAGAGTGCCTTCTCGCCCAGTAAGGTGCCCGCGAGACGTCCCAAAGTGGCGAGGGGCCCGCCCCACTAGAGGACGATGAGCGTCTCACCGTTTCTGTGACTGAGGTACGCGACACGGCCGTCGTCGAACGAGTGCGGCTGGTCGTCGACGAGCGTGAGCGCGTCGTCGGTGGCGACGGTGGCGAATCGCTCGTGAAGCCGGTGGTCGCAGGTGCGCTCCGGGCCGGTGAGCTACTGGACGTAGTCAGCGTCCGCGTCTGGGTCGCCGGTCGTCGCCAGCCACTCGTCGCTACTGGGAGTCACTTCTGGTCCCCTCCGGTGGGACGACACTGTACTTGTGAGTTCGTGAGGGGTTACAGTAAGACCCCCATCGAGTCGAGGCTGATTCGGGTGAACGAGGGCAGAGTCGCCGTCGAGGCACTCTTGGACGGCCAAGTGGCCCAGATCGGTGAGCCGGACGGTGTTGTGCTGGCCGCGACTGTCGACAGTCGCAAGGCCGCGCGCTTCGAGGTCGAGGACGTACCGGCTGACGGTGCCGTGAGCGATATCGATCGCGTCGTCGTGAGCGAGGTCGCGATAGGCTCGACCGTTGGCGCGCTTGAGATTGCTGAGGAGGCGTCGTTTTCCCGGCTCGCTATCGAGATCACAGATCGCCTCCCAAACCGTATCGACCGTGGTCTCGGTGGGAGTACACTGCGTGGAACGCCTACCCTGTAGGGACCGATCCCGGCGCTCAGTAAGACCGAGGTGAATCCCGGTCCACTCAGGATACCGCTTGGCGAGGTGTCGTCGCACGGCGGGCGAGGCGACGAGTCTCACATTGAATCCGTCGGCGAGCACGGTGATCGCCGCGACTGCGCGGACGCCCGTGAGTCGACCCGTGAGCGTGGTCCACGCCTCGCCGTCCAACAAGAGTGTGAGGACGCGAGGCTGGTCGGCGAGTTCGCGGTGTACTGCGACCGGTCCCTTCGCGAGTGCGCCGAGACCGGCATTGACTGGGCCACGGCCCGTCCCGATGGTGGTGACGGTGTCAGCCAGCTCGTCATGTCGGTGGCGGTGATGCGATGAGCATTCCTTGACGGGGTCATCCTCATAGGTGAGCGCGAGTGCCGTGACCGCGCGGGTGTACGCGACGGCTTCGGCGACATCATCGGTCCACGGCTGGTCGAGATCCTGCCACGCTGGGCAGTTTTCCGAGAGGATTTGTGTACTTGCGCGTCACGGATCTGTGTCGGTAGCGGAGGTACGGATCGTCCGTTCGGTGTGCGGGTGGAGCTCACTGAGTAGCTGTGGAACCCACTCGGTCAGCCGCGGCGAGACCGCTGAACAGACGGGTCCCTCGGTGGAACGCTCCGTCTCATGGCTAATGAGCCGGATCCCCC
The DNA here is from genome assembly GCF_002114285.1 of Halorubrum ezzemoulense DSM 17463. GTDB lineage: Archaea > Halobacteriota > Halobacteria > Halobacteriales > Haloferacaceae > Halorubrum > Halorubrum ezzemoulense. The sequence continues at coordinate 43,754 of NZ_NEDJ01000004.1, read as the reverse complement.
GCTCACGACCCGCAGGCTGGCGTGGTCCCACGAGCGATCACCGACGAATGTGCTGGTGGGCGACAGCGGCCAGGATCATTCCGATCCTCCACGTGGCGTACCACCATCAGAGCGGGCGTGCTCGCGAACGGCAGTAAGCAACGGCGTTGGCTCCTGCTGTGGTGGGTGGATTGGGGTGCGGGGTGTTGGAGCGGCCGACTGGACGTGCGGCTCCGAGCTCCTTGCCGGACTCCTGACGACAACGGTTGGATCGAGGAGGATGTACGTCGTCGACTGGGTACGCACGTCAGCACAGGTTCCGATGTGACCTATGAGAACCTCCTCGCGAACCCCGCGGGTGAAGACGGTCGGATGTTCGTGACCGTCGCCTCCGCACATGACGTAGCCGATTTCGTACGCGGGGTCACCTGCCGCTCGGTAGGCGTAGGCGGTGACGTCGGCACCCTCCTGAAGCGGTTGCCCGCACACTTGGCAGATCAGGTTGTCGGTATCGAGTGAGATGCGTGCGAGTTGCTGGCGATCTGCGACTGTCCTGTCGGCGGTGGGCCGCGTCATTCGTCCTCCTTCTCCGTGGTGGAAAGATTGCCAGCCTGCCACGCTTGCCGGGCAGACAGTGCGCGTCGAGCCGACTCGGTGAGCCGGTACGTGGTGGTGTCGTAGGTCTGTTTGGCAATGAGGTCGCGTTCTCTGAGAGCCTCAAGTGTGTCACAGCAGTGGGTTCGATCGATACCGTCGGTGTAGTAGTCGGCGAGTGCTTGCCGGAGTGGAGGGAGTTCACTCGGGCCAGTCTGTGAGAGTAGCCAGAGCAGGTCGCGGTGGGTGGCTGAGAGACCGGCGAGTGGATGTGCGGTGTCGCTTTCGGCGTGGGAGTTAGGCATCGTCCCCCTCCACGGTCTCTTCGTCGACACTGCGTGTTTCAGCGCATGTCGTACAGAGTGGGCCATCGACGACAGCGTCGTACCCATCAGCGGTGTTTGTACAACGGCGACAGGTGGTGCTGTTGCTGTTCGATCCGTCAGTCGTCTCGCAGGGCTTAAGCCCCGCAGTTGCCAGCGTTAGCATGGTTCTGTGTTACTGCACAGAACCCGTCCCGGCCGGGTGTTGGAGCACCGCGGTCGGGGTTTCTACACTTTCTCACGAGCCGAAGATTCGTCACTTGGGTTCCGTGATTAATCACATACGCTCTTGTCTTATTAATATGACGGCGACAATTCTAGTAGCCACCAATACTCAAGAGTGCGATCCGACCGTAATATAGACCTTGGAACAACAGAGAGACCTATGAGATATGCGGGTAGTTGGATGACTGCGGCAGATGACCGTATTCTAGAGTATCTATCTGAGCATAAATCTGGGTCACCCACCAAGATGAAGCGAGAAGGTCCAATCCGATATTCACGTCAACAAGTGGATCGGAGATGTAAGAAATTAGCTGAAGAGGGATTAGTCGATCATCTTGGAAATGGGGTCTATGTGATCACTGAAGACGGCGAGGCGTATCTCGAAGGTCGTTTGGACACTGAAGATTGGCGGTATCTCGACGAAGAGACGGGAGATCACGACACGGCCTGAACGGGAAGCTGAATGTACTGATCACGGTGGCTGACCAAACTACCGTGTTCGAAACCAGTACGACTGCGGTGACTCAAAAATGCCTCGTGCGATCTCCACTCTCGGGCTCTAGATCTGGGTCTTTTCGCTGAGGAACCGAATATACTACAGTATCGATTCCACTTGGTCCTCCCACCCTCCTTCACTATAGATATCATCATCGGGTGTATATTCAAACAGACGTACCACAGCATCAATTGATTTGAGTCTGCGTTTGAGTTCAGGTCCTTGATCTGGATCGACGTAGTAGGTCTCCGCAGAGTGGCAGATGAGTTGGTGTTCGAGTAAGTACTCCATCGTTTCGGAAATTTCTCGTTCACTAACAGTCGTCTGCTCGACGATCTCAGGTGGAGTAAAGCGCTCACCGCTGTATCGGACGAGAAAGCTGAGGACTGTATACTCGTCCGTATCAGGAAGGACCGGGAATGGGGTGTGATCATTAGATTCGCTCATACATGTTGGGTTTTATAGTACAGATCCGTGAATCCTAGCATGGTACTTTGATCGCTCAGGAGTATCGTTAGACTGCGATTCCACGACTACTGGAAGCGGATACGATCGGACCCTGTGACCTGTACGGGCTAGCGGAGCGACGGCCCGTTACACTTAGTGTCAGATATGGCACCCACTATTCAAACTAGTTTATAAATAGTATGATTAAGACACGTCACACAAAATCTAATTCAAAATGAGAACGCAATATTTGCTTTCGGAGGCACCGGGACACTACCGGGAGTCACATCCTCGTCCCTACTACATTCCAGAGAAGTTGTCCGTCTAATCCCCAATCGAGATCGATGACGAGTTCACAGCGACGATATCGGACGCGACGTTTCCGCTCGGTCGCATTGATGGAGTCAGTCCAACAACCGATTTCTCGTCGGTGTTGTACACGTCGCTTCTCAGCCTCGAGGCTCTCGAAACTGCCGAAATTGAAGGCGCAGATGTCGATATGGATGAGGTGTACGCGTATCACACACGAGGCAAGTCCGGCGACACCGAGAATGTAAGTCGTGACTTACAACAAGCACTCAACGCTGAACAAGCTCTCAGAGACGGGGCTGATGCGATCAAAAGCGGAGTGTCGATCTCGGTAGCACTACTCAAATCCCTCCATGAAACACTTCTCAAAGGGGTCCGGAATGAAGGTGAAATTGTCGGAGAGTGGCGAGATAGCGACGTTCACATTCCGTCACCACACCGAAGTCAGTCGCCGTTTGTCCCGCCGCCAGCAAGTACCGTCACAGAGTTAATGGACTTACTGGAGGCGTACATTCAGATAGGGGGCGAGTATCACCCGTTAGTTGACCTGGCGATCACTCATTACCATTTCGAGACAATTCACCCCTGTCAGATGTCAATGGGCGCCTTGGACGCATCTTGATCGTGTTACAACTCCTCGAGGCCAGCTATCTGTCCGATCTGTATCTCTATCCGAGTGCCTATTTCAATCGGAACAAGCAGGAGTACGTTGTAAAGATGCGGGCGGTCAGCGAAGAGGGCAACTGGCGTGACTGGATTACGTTCTTTATTGACGGCATTGAAGATCAAGCCCGCAATTCCTACGAGCGGACGTTCGAGCTGATCGAACTTCGCCGAGAGTACGAAACATAATATTCGGCTCAAAAGACGAGTCACAAACTCGTGTGAAATCTATTCGAGCTTCCCTACTTCACTGCGAACGATATTACGGAGCGATTTAATGTGAGCCGACAGACAGCCTACAACTCGATCGAAGAAGTCGAAACAGAGGGCTTGATTATCGAGGTAACTGGCCAACAGCGCAACCGGGAGTACAAAGCAGTCGACATCTTCGATATCCTAGAGCGCGCCCCACACCGTTGACTGGGTTTCCGGAGGGTTCCGGAAACGGTGTGGTTCTACTCGGCGTCCTCGATAAAGGACAGATCCGGTGACTCGAGCCCCTCAGAGAACCGGAACGTCCGACCGACGAGGGTCTTGTTGTGATCGTCCTCGTCGTCAACCTCGAAGTAGGCGCGGAGTGCGCGCCCGAACCAGGTCTCATTCGGCTCCTTCAGATCGGTCTGTTCGGTGTACCAGGCTTTGAACCGCCGGCGAAGCGTGGGAATTGGGATCTCGGCGCCTTCGTCTTCGATCGTGAATAACTCGACGAATGCTTTCGCAGCATCTTCGTACCGAATTGACGCGTTTTGCTGTGGTTGCTCCCACAGCGGGGGCTTCTCGAAGATCGTGAAGCCGTTCTCCGACTGGAACTCGACGGTCGTGTTCGCGAGGTACTCGAACTGCGTCGGAATAAGCGGCTTCCAGACGAACGTGTAGCCGCTTGTGGCGGCGTCTTTTCTCCGTCGCCGGCGAAGTTCCTCGCCGGAGGCCGACTCCAGTACCCAGTCGCTGCCGTCTTTTTTCACGCGGGGCGTGTGGAACTCGTACGACTCAACCGGCTGTTCCGCGTCGCCTTCTGCGAGGATGGATCCGTCTTTGCCAACCAACTGGACAGTATCCGTTGGTAGTACCCGCCACGTTGATTCGGAGAGATCGCGGGGCAAGAGATACCAGCACGCTTCAGTCGAGACATCTTTCTGTTGGTTGTACATGATTGTCCCTCTCTCGTCAGTGTCTTTGAATGCCATACTGACAGGACCATCTTTGGCGGTGGGCGGATCCGACCACAGTTTGCCTTGCGCCTCAGACTGGGATTCGGTGATGACGTGAACAGGATGATCGTGATAGACGCCCCGTGCGAGATTCGTGAGCAGCGCTGCCGGCTTCGAGTCGTTTTCGACTTCGATCTCATGAAAGAGAATCTCGCCGTCTTTTTTGCTCACAATATCAGGCCGAGACTCGCCGCTCAGATATTGTGACTCGGTTGGATCGGGATCTGAGAGGTCAACCTCGATAACGTCCTGATCCACGGCTATAATCTTGTGACCGTGCCGAAGGAGAAACTTGATCCGCTCGATGACCAACTCTTTGTGCCTGTCTGACTCTTCGTCAGAGCTGTCAGACAGTGTTGTCGAATCACCGGGATGATCCGTGCCGTAGGACTGACGCGTACCGGGTGCATGGCTCCCGAGTTGCTCCGTCGAGAAGTCTGGTTCATCGATGGTCGTGAGTCGGCCAAACGAACTCGCCTCGAAATACGTGGGGAGGGCGGCGAAGAGGTGTTTCAGTTCGGATTTCTCAATTGGGATCCGGCCGTAGGCCCCGAAGAGTTCTTCGTAGCGATCGTCGTTATGGACGCGCCCACCAAGCATCGCGCGGAACTCGGGGTCGCCCGCAGCAAGTGCTTCGATCGATCCATCGCGGAGGCTCATCTCATCGAGCTGTTCGAGTTGCGACGGGTGTGTGGTCTGCTTGTTCGCGTATCGCTTGTGTTTCTCGATTGGGAGCCCCCAGTTATCTGTGGACGGCCCCGGCACGTAATCGGAGATTCGGTAGTCGTTGTCCGCCTCAACATGCCGCGTGAGGTCGTCTTCGGTGACGATCCCGTGGCCGGTTCCAAACGGCGCGAGTCGTGAGGTAATGAGATAATCGTGCGGCGCCGAACTCCCGGCCGGCCCCAGCAGACTCTGGTGTAGATACGAAATCCGTTCGTCGTTGAGGTCGTGAACGAGGTCAGCCGTCGCGGACTTTCGAGAGACCTCTGGCGACGTGATCGAGAGATTTGCCGGTTGGAGCAGCCGACTTGTGGGAACCGGCATCTTCCCGATGGGGCCGAGATCGACGGTACAGATCTCAGTGCCGAGTTTATCACCGTAGTGATCGTCGACGATCGCTTTGATGCGCTCAGCCCGCGTGTCTCGGTCTCCGTCTCGCCCGTCTGAGACGGGTTGGTCGGGCTCTCCGTCCGACGATCCCGTAGTGTCACCCTCACTGTCGGCATCGTCTTCACCGTTGCCACCGTCGGTTGCGGCTGAGAGCGTCGTTTGCGTGTCCGTGGTACTCACATCAGCGTCATCGGTAGTGTCTGATTCCGATTCCTCCGGATTCTTAAGTCGGGAGTCTGCTCTGCCCTGGCTACTGTGGCCGATCAGGAAATACTCCTGCTGGGCTTTCCCGGGCCACGTCAACAACTCAAGCAGGTCGATCCCGTACTCGTCAAGAATATCTTCGGCGACATCGTCCAACGGCAGCAGGCCATCGAGGCGCCGCTCGTCGGTATCGTCGGCAATCCCAGGGAAGATCAGTCGAACGGCATCAAGCCGATACGCCCGAAGATTCCCGTTTTTATCAACATACAGTCGGCTGCTGGGGTTTCGTTGCATTATCTGATGGTGGATTCCTGCGTCGGTATCACGACGGCAAGCACAGATAGGCACAGCAACGCCTGATAGCTGTGCCGCCGATCGGGGACGATACGTCGTGCTACTGATGTCCGCAGAGCGTGGAGCCCCCCCAGCCGTGATAGGCTGTGGTGACTCCCGCTTAGCAGATCGATCAATTCGAGTTCAGTGTTGTTCATGAAGTGGTTAGTTTGTGTTCGGGTGGTCAGCTGCGACGATTGTGTCGTCAGCGTGGCCGTGTGCGAGTGCGAGCGGGAGCGAGTCAGCCGGGGTCCACCACGAATGGCGGGTCAATGCCCCGGCGTCGGTGATCTCGCTGCGCCCCCGGAGCTGATCTATCTGATCAGCAACGCGCAATCGCGACGGTGGTGATCGGGTCGAATGTCCGTCATACCAACGCCGGAACTGCTCGACGAACCGCGGTGCGGTGCTGGTGTCAGCGGACGGTTGCGTCGATGTCCGTCGCGTGTAAGTCTCGATGAACTCCACGAGTCCGCGCTTGTAATGTTCTGGGCGGCGCTGGTGATCCGACCCCTCGAACTGGCCGAATGGGACGGGCGGTTCACGGAGAGAACTGCCATCCCGGGCGGCGACCGTGACATCCGTACAGAACAGCGGTCGGACTGGCATGATCGGACGCGGCACGCCCAAATACTCGGCATGGAGAGCCTCGGCAGAGGCGAACCGTTTTCGAACGTCTCCCTCGGGAGTCATGACGTACAGCGAGCCGTCGCGCTTGCGCACCCGCGGCGCCTCGAAGGCGTACGAGGCGATCGGCTCCGTCACCGGCCCCGACGCGAGACACCGATCCCCTTGATAGACCGCTCGGCGGCCAGTATCGGAGACGGTCCAGTAGACGGGGTCCGACTCCCGGGGAGCAACGACGACATCACCTTGTACTGTCTGGATGTCCATCGGGACGGTGTACAGCTGCGCGGTATCGCCCTGACGGCGAAGATAAGGGACTGTCAGCACGTCTCTGGCCCACTCGGCAGTCTGCTCTGAGGGCGTGATCACGAGGAGATGTGCGTCTGATCGGCGCGCCCGATTCGCCGCCATAATGAGTCCCCCAGCAGACGTGAGGATATTCTCCGTCGGGTCGGCCTCCGGGTCGGCGACCACGACAGGTCCCTCCGGGTCATGCGGATGTCCCCGAAAGTGCGGGTCACCACGTGAGCGGTCAGCGACCGACTCGTGAGTAATACCGCTCTCCGAGAGCCACCCGTCGACAAAGTCGGGAATCGAGTTCCCGTCTTGGACGCCAAGCAACGTCATGAGCCGTTGTGGACCGGCGAGGACTGACTCGTTGTCCGTCCCAGCGGCGTCAGAATGGACCGTGTCGCGGATGAACCGCGGCGCGAACCGTGACGGTGCTACCGGCCAGTCGCAGGATTCGTAGTGCGGCGTGACGTCAACAAGCGCCGCCAACCCCGGCTCCGAGAGGGTCATCGTCGGCGCAACCCCCAGCGATGTATACGGTTCCGCACCCGCCGTCCCCGCCAGCAACGACGCGAACTCGTGGGTGCTGGTCCGGAGCTCTAAGGCCGTCACCGCCGCGTCCGATGCGGGCGTGAGTCCGTCGCTCGCCGCCAGCCCTGGTGTCCGAGTATGACCGGACTCAATGCTGGTCTCCCACCTGTCGGTCGCCAGACACCGACTAGAGGTGATCTCCGACGGCGTTTCGCGATCGATCGGACAGGGCGCCGGCGACGCCAGCGACGACGCCAGCCCGTACCGACCGAGGGGGCGGCACGGGACCCCGAGTTCGGCGACGCGAGCCGTCACCTGATACTGATCGGTTCCTGCGAGACGGACGAGCAGCTGACAGAGCGTCGGGACGTTGCGATTGTGGTTACGGGTGAGAATCGTCCGCAGTAGCGAATCGAGCGTTGCCGCATCAGGTGCCCCCTCGCGAACGACGAGCCGACTTGTCGGGACCGCGGCCAGCCCGACCGTATCGAGAACGAGCGTTCCCGTTTCGATGCCGTACCAGTCCGGGAACTCCTCGGTACAGATCGCCGCTAACGCCTCGCTCGGCTCTTGTGTCGACGGCGTCGACACGGGACCTATCCACCCCGTATTATGCATCTCTGTTCCGCTCCCGTGGAGCACGACAGTGGGAACCTCGACGCCGGTCAGCCCGAGCAGCTCGATCGACGGATACCCTGTTTCTCCGAGTCCGCGTGTCAGGACCCGGGATAGTGCCAGAGCAAGCGACGTAGAGATCCGGTATGAGGGATCGTCGACACCGCTTTCGCAAGCGTGAACTGCGCCATGTCGCGCGATCGCTGGCGTCTGTGCGTCCGGCGGATCAGCCGCGTTTGGAACGCGTTTGAACATCTGTACAGTGTATCCGTGCTCGGTTAGCGGTGCCCGAGGCGTCCGTCGGTGATGGTGTCGATCCTTCTCGCGAGCGCGGCGTTCTGGTCGTTGCCGATCGTGTTCCCCGGTGCTGCCAGTTGGGTCATCCTCGCCGCAGCCAGCCGGCGTGGGGGGAAAGCGACAGTGTAATTGGTCATGTATATCGGAGTGTCGGTGCGTTAGAGTCTGCCGACGCAGTCAGTTGTGAGCTCTCGGTTCGTCCGTTGGTGTGGCAGTTGCCCTCTCGTGTGACTAGAGAGAGTGACGGGAGGAAGATAATCCGCGCCGACCGATCGACGAGTCTCTATTAGTCGATGTATTTATATTGATAGAGGACACTAACCACTCATTAGTTTAGTGAGCAAAGAGAACCGATACGTCAATATTCAGAAGGAGAAAACGACAACATCCGATTTTCTCGGAGAACTATCTAGTGATAGAAATAATCTTCTGTGAAATATGGAGAGTCTGTTCTCAAGACGATCGAGATCAAAACCCGCAGCACACATATGCGGGCTAGTCACACGTCTATCATTTTCAGAAAAAGATTCAAAACGACGCACTGCGGTACAGAAACTAATGACTACAGACACTATCAATATTGATCGAGCACTCGATCAGGATCTGGGCGATCACTTACCAGACTGGGTCTTCGATGAAATTGACCAGAGCGAGACACACGCCCTCAAGGATATCTTTCCGAGCCTAGCAGGCATCCGTACGGAAGGACAACGCCACCACTGTTTCTATCCAATAACCGCCTTCCATTTAGTCCAACTGCGGACGGGTGCGACAGATCAACGGTGGTTTCGGCTCCAGACCCTCATTGATCAACACAAAAAGTTCCAGCTCAACCATACAAAAAAACCAGGGAGAGACACCAACAGGACGACATTCAAGAATTTGGTTGCGGTTGGGATTCTCGAACAGGTCGAAGACGGCTCAGATAAGAAATTGGGGCTCCCAGCGGAACGGGACGTCGCCCCAGCCTTTGATCGAACACACCCTGACGACATCCGAGATCAGATCACGATGGACGATCCGAGCCCAAGAGACGACGTCAAGACGACAGTCTGGCCCCTCCCTGAGACCGCTGATCGACCAGCAGTGATTCCCGCGCAACTCGCGGGTGGTCGGCTTTCGAATCCTTGGGGCGCTGGGATGAGCTTCAGCACCGCCGGTGTGGCACTGACAGCCCTATCCGTTGGACTGATCACGATCGCTGACGGAACTGTGACACTCCCCGTCGCCGGTGTCCTCTGGGCGATGTTCTCGATCGGAATCGCTGCCGCGTTTGTCGAGATTCTCGATCAGCTGAAGGCAGGATATCAATATTCTGAGTCGTGTTGATATTGCCGTCATCGAATCGTCGTCTTGTGGATCGACTATTGGCTTAGACAGCGCTTGGTGACAACTGCGACGACAGCGAGGGTCCAGACAGCAGAAACATATTCTCTTTCGGAGACGATCAGCTGGACATACTACTGTGAGGCCTCCATATACTAGGGTGAATCTACGACAGAGTAGGGTGTACACGCGTCACCCTACAGAACACTAAACCGCAAGACGACAGCGAGTCATCCTAGCTGGAACCGATTGGATATAAGAATAACAATGACCAACCAGCCAAAGGAATCCACCTGCTGTCGCACTATATATCTGAGATGTGATATCAAAAGCAAAAAGGGACAACCAACACAACCAATGGTAGATGCTGGCGGGCGCCAACGCAGATCCGATTCGGGTTTCACCCGCGCTCTTCAGGAAAGTTCTGAGTCTCGATCCCGTATCTATAAAATCTGAGTATTTCGCTGATCTAAACCGCAGTTGTTGGTGCACCCACCCCCTAGTGAACGGATAGCCGATGTCGGTAATCGGAGGGGAGATCGAGGGTCGTCGCAGTATCTCAACACGCAGCAAAAAAAGTAACACCACGGTGGTTCTCAGATCGGTGTGAATGCCCTTCGCAAGCCAGGATTGGTGAACACGCCGCCACCATCATCGATGCGTCTGTGTCATGCGTCCAATCGGTCTCTCTGAGTCAGGACCGCTTTGGGAGCACGGGGATTCGATTACCCAGTCCGTTCGTGAGAGCGGGGGCCCGTCAGGTGGGATGTCTATCCTTGCGTCGCAGTACAGTCGTGGGGTCGTTTCTACGGGTGTCGATCCCGTCAGCCTGTACGGACGCCGTCGCCGACGCTAGTGGGAGGGTTTTCTAGATGGCGGTGTCTGGGTGCGTTCGATCTGTTTCTTTTTCCCTCCGTGGTGGCCCGCTGGCTTGGTGGCTTTCTCACACTCAGTTCCGGTGAGGGGGTTGTTATTCTTATATTCAATCGGTCACAGATAGTGTGTGAACCACCCCGTCATGGGATTTAGCGTGGAATGGTACTCACCCTTCTCACACTAAGTATAAGCTTAACACATACTAGAAGTACCGCTGGAGTACCCTAATTTGAGTGGTATTTTTCGACTATCTGTGAGTATAGTACAGTGAGTGTTCTCTTCTGATCGGCCAAAAAGAAAGAGACGAACTCGATGGACTGTACTTCCACCTAGAGCTGGAGGTATCAGCCTGATCTCTATATATAGGTGGATATCCCGTATTTCGAGATCGGTCCAGCCGATCTGTTTGTATCCCTCGGTGAAAGTGAGAGGGCGAAAGAAAGGGGAAGCAAAGCCTCCCGTTCGCCCCCTCAGTGTAATGAGTTGGAACACCCAACGAGTCACGCCTCAAATTGACAGCGAGTGCTCCGTATCTCGTTTGTCGATTTCGGGCGTGCTATGGACACCTGAATCGACATCAACCAACGCGACCGGTACCGTGTGGGGCTCACATCTGAACGGCTCACCAGCTCGATCACGATGACAGACGAATTCCGACAAGCAGTGTATGATGCATGGGGCCGTGAGTGTTTGATCTGCGGGCGGTCGCCGGAAGGCTGGCTCCAAGCGGCTGTCGGCGGGGGACAACAGGACAAACTCTCGTTACACCATCTCAACGGCGACGATACAGATGATCGAGTCGCGAACGCCATCCCGCTGTGTCAGAGTTGTCATGTCCATATCCACCGGGTAGACGAGCCGCCGTACCGGCAGTGGCACCGCCAGCTCCCAATCTCGGATCGGCATGCGTGGAACGCCCACCGGAAAGAATACGCCGAGACGCCACAGCTGACAGCAAAAGAAGCTGCGTGGCGGTACGGAGACGACGACGGCACCCCCCGGAGTACGTCGTATCTCCGATACGAACGAGACGTCACTGACTCCAATGGCGAGTTCAACGCGGACGCAATCTGGAGTGACGGCGGCCACCGTGAACAGCCAGCAGATATCCAGGAAGCCACCATCGAGTACACACTCGAAGACTCCGGACGCTACCGAATACGGTTCGTTGAACGTCACGACGGCCCGGGGTGGTGGCGTGTCGTCGATAAATGGACCGATAGTGTCTGGCACCCCGTCGACCGTAAACCGATCGCTGATGTCGACGTCATCCTCGAGTACGGCGCTAACGATGGCAAGCGATCGAACCGAACAGTAGGATAGTCATCAGTTGGTCTCCGAGAAGACGGGATCGTCCTCGTGACCTGCGAGGTCATGGGTTTCAGACCCACCGCCCTCCATCGAGACTGGATCGAAGTCGTCGAACGAGCCGTACCACTGCTTGACGATCTCCACAGAGAGGTTCCCTTTTTCATCAACGTTCCACCGGAGTTTGTCGCCGGGCTCGATGTCAAGACGTCGACGGAGGTCCGCCGGGATCGTGACCATACCCCGATCGCTGACCTTGGTTTCCTCGGGAGTTCCTTCAGTCGCCATACGCAGCAGTCCAAGCTCACACACAATACATGTTGCGCCGCATGTGGACGTTTGGAGAACGGTCAGACCTCGCACCCATGCAAGCAGTCGTCCTCGCCGCGAGCAAGAGTACGCGCCTCCAGCCCTCACGGAAGACAAGCCGAAGGCGCTCGTCGAAGGTATCGGAACGTCCCTGATAGAGGATGTCTTCGAGAGCCTGATCGACTCGGAAGCCACCGAACTCACCGTCGTCGGCTACGAGGTCGAGCAGAGTATGGAACTTACAAGGCTAAAACCCCGCCTTCAGGGCGGAGAAGATGCCAATTCGTCTGTTTCCGTGTTAGTAACCGAGGGTCGGGGCATGTCGGGCAGACACCCCTCATTTCGTCTGTTCTCGCAGTAGGGCGATGGGGTGCATCACTGGTGGCGATCAACCTCACCCCTCATTTCGTCTGTTCTGTATCACGGAGTTCGGGTACTGATCCTCCCTCCGGCTGTATCGAGAAAACAGACGAAACACAGTAAACAGACAAACGTCACTCTTAAGTTAGTAAGTAGTGTTACTCAGAATATCAACAATGTCTGAAGATCTCTTCACGGAGATGACTGAAACCCTTTTTGAGGACAAATCTATTCTCTCGGAGGAGTATCGTCCGGACGTTATCGTCGAACGAGACGATGAAATTGACGCGTATCGATCGGCACTCAAAGACGTGCTTTTCGGCCGAAATCCCGCAAACGTGTTCATTTATGGGAAAACCGGTGTCGGGAAGACGGCGGTCACGGAGTACATGATGAGCGCCCTCCAGACGGAAGTAAAGCGGCGGGATGAAGCCGAGGAACTCCACGTTCATTTCCGGAACTGTAACGACGACAGCGTGTACAGAACGGTTCGATCGCTTATAAATAGTCTCCGTGGAGATGCCGGAGAGAAATTTCCGGAAACCGGCCTCTCGACGTCGCACGCCCTCGAAACGTTGTACGAGGAAATGGAGTCGCGTGGTGGCACGTTTCTATTCATTCTGGACGAGATCGACCACCTTTCTGATCCTGATTCGTTACTGTACGAACTCCCTCGTGCACGAGCGAATGACCACCTCAACGCGGCGCGAGTCGGCGTGATCGGGATCAGCAATAATTACACGTTTCGCTCGTCACTGAGTCCCAAAGTCAAAGACACGCTGATGGAGAAGGAACTGGCCTTTTCGCCGTACGACGCAGATGAACTCCAGTCGATCCTCACCGCTAGAGCTGAGAAGGCACTTGTTGATGGAGCATGTGAAGACTCCGCTATTAGGCTCGCAGCCGCGAAGGCCGCGAAAGATACCGGAAGCGCACGGCAGGCGATTGACCTCCTCCGCGAGGGCGGCGATGTCGCTGAAGAACAGGGAGCGACGGCGATCACCGACGACCATATCGAGGTGGCTGCGGCGCGTGTCCAGCGAGGCCGTGTCCAAGACAAGCTGCGCGACCAGACCATGCACGGGCAGCTCATCTTAGAGTCGCTCGCACGGATCGAAGTGAACGAGGATATTCCTGCACGGTCAAAAGAGATTCAGGCGGCGTACGAACGCGTCGCACGAAACTGGGATCACGATCCGCTGACTACATTAAAAAGTATCCAGAACCATCTCGCGGATCTCACGATGCTCGGGTTTCTCGAACGAACCGAACAGAACGAAGGACGCGCAGGTGGTGTTCACTACCGATACGAACTCGCGTTAGATCCCGACATTATCCTGGAGACGCGCGAGTCGATTGAGAATCAGCCGTAGCTGTTTAAACCGAAGAACAGACGAAACGAGGGGTGTGATTCGAATGAGACAGAGCCACCACTCATTGTAGAGAACAGAACAGACGAAACGAGGGGTGTGATTCGAATGAGACAGAGCCACCACTCATTGTAGAGAACAGAACAGACGAAACGAGGGGTGTTCGAGACCTCGAGATCACTATCGACCGGCGGTAGAGTGTTGTAGTCTTTAAAAGTAAAGTACTCTCCCCGTCCCCACAATAGAGAGTACGTTTCGTCTGTCTGTGACAGCGATAGCGGGATGACAGCAAAAAGCTACTCACAAAGACAGACGAAACGTACTCTCTCACTCTTGGGTGACACGCTGTCAAAAGCCGAGAGACACTTCACCTTTGTAAGTGAAGTTAGTTCTTCAGGTCCACTCGTCCCAGTTTCACTTGTAAAACTGGGTGTATCTAGCTTGTTCTTCCCATGCTGGCCGACTTCGATCGAATCATACTAGTTCTATACCGGAGAACAGACGAAACGAGGGGTGTCCGAGAGCCATAGTATCGCTGCCAAGCAGACTTACCCACAACAAAGACGGTGTTTGGTACTGCGGGTACCAAGCCGATCTCGATCCGGAGATTGCCCTCGAAAAACGCCATGAAGCTGACACGGCTCTCTCTGTGACACTCGGCAAAGACAAACGAAATGGACTCTTTCAGTCCCAGCTGCCACGCGCCAAAACGTAGTCGTAGTCCAGTCGATCACCCGCATGTTCTCGAGACGCTCGAAGTGATCGATGTTCGCCGTCAGAACCGATCCATACTGTGCGCGGGCGGTCGCACCGATTTACACGCCGTGTAGGCCATCGAGTCGCTGCCCGCTGTCCTGAAGATCCGCAACGACGCTGATCCTGACGGGTTCTAGCGATCCAAGCGCAAATTTTTCGAGGTGGCGACGGAATATTCCTTGCGACCATGGGCGTGACCGAGGATGCGATTCGGGAAATCTGTACGGATGCGGTCTTCGAGCGCGGTGAGAACTACCTCACCGAGGGTCGTATCCGCGAGATCCACCGCGTCGACACTACCGTAACCGCCGTCGTGAGCGGGAGCCGCCAGTACGACGTTCGCGTCGATTTCGCGGCCGACGGATTCGACCCGTGGTGCAATTGTCCGTACGACGGACCGGGAGCATGTAAGCACGTCGTCGCCGTATTGCTCTGCTGTCTCAACGACCTTCCGGCCGACGAGGGAGACCGTCTCGACGCCGCGCTCGACCCTGCTGACCCCGACGCCTTGCGAGAGTTCTTTCGCGAGGCGTTGGCGACCGACGCCGCCCTCCGCGAGCAGTTTTTCGCCAGCTTCGGGGAGTCCTCGACGCGGTCGGTCGACGAGCTGCGCGCTGCCATCGATCGGCGGTTCGAGGAGACGAACCCCGAGTACTACGTCGTCTTCGAGCCGATCGACTTCTCGGAGTGGTTCGATCTCGCGGACGAGTACCGTAAGCAGGGCCGTGACGCGTCGGCGGCTGCGGTCTACCGGGCGCTCGTCGAGTCGCTTGACGACAACATGGAGCGTGTCGACGGCGCGTACGACCACTTCTCGCGGGCGTTCACGCGAGCGCTCGATGGGTACGTCGACTGCGCGGCGGCCGCAGACCGAGAGGCCGACGGAGCCACGGACGCCGTCGCCTTCCTCGAGGAACGGATAGAGTCGGGGACGCCGTATCTCGCTGACCAGTTCGAGCGGGCGACGGCTGACCTGAAAGAGGAACTGGTAGATGGATCGGACGGGTGAGACCCGGTACCAGCCGCGTGATCGGGTGACCGCTCGAGGGGATCGTCGTTCGTAAGCGTTTCTACGAATACGGTACGGTCGCCCGACTAACCGTACGGCCGCTCCCCCGATCACACGTTTCTTATCGGTGATTCCCGAAGGGACGGCAAAGATGCGCATCTCCGTCGTCGGCAGCGGCTACGTCGGGACGACCGTCGCGGCGTGTTTCGCGGACCTCGGCCACGACGTGATCAACATCGACATCGACGAGACGGTCGTCGAGACGATCAACGCCGGCGAGGCCCCGATCCACGAGGAAGGCCTCTCGGAACTCATCGTCGAACACGCCGGGCCTGAGGGCACCGGTCGCCTCCGCGCGACCACCGACTACGACGCCGTGGTCGACACCAAGGTGACGTTCCTCTGTCTCCCGACCCCGCAGAATGACGACGGCAGTATCGACCTGTCGATCATGGAAGCGGGAGCCAGCCAACTTGGCGAGACGCTCGCCGACGCGGCTGACTGGCACACCGTCGTCGTGAAGAGCACAGTCGTTCCCGGCTCAACCCCGGACACGATCACGCCGATCCTGGAGGTAGAAAGCGGCAAGACCGCCGGCGAGGACTTCGGCGTCGGGATGAATCCGGAGTTCCTGCGCGAAGGCACGGCTGTCCATGACTTCCTCAATCCGGACAAGGTCGTCCTCGGCGCGGACGATGACCGCGCGCTCGAGGACATGCGATCGGTGTTCGACCCGCTCGTCGAGGCGGCTGACGCGCCGGTCGTCGAGACCGATACGCGGACCGCCGAAATGATCAAATACGCTAACAATAGTTTCCTCGCGGCAAAGGTGAGTCTCATCAACGACATCGGGAACATCTGTAAAGAGCTGGGTGTCGACGCGTACGAGGTGGCCGACGCGATCGGTTTGGATGACCGGATCAGCGAGCAGTTCCTTCAGAGCGGCGTGGGGTTTGGGGGGAGTTGTTTTCCAAAAGACGTTCGCGCAATAATCTCGGCTGCGGAGGGGACGGGCTACGATCCGGCAGTCCTCAATGCGGCTATCGATGTTAACAATCGACAGCCGGAACGGCTAGTTGCCCTGCTTGCGGACCATCTCGACGGGGAGTTCGAGGGCGCACAGATTGCCGTCCTCGGCCTCGCGTTCAAGCCCGGCACCGACGACATGCGGAACTCACGCGCGATTCCGGTGATCCGCGATCTTCAGGCGCGCGGCGCGACGGTCACCGCCTACGATCCGGTCGCGGCCGACAACGCTCCCGACTACGTCGACGACGTGACCTACGTCGACTCGGCCGCGGCGGCGCTTGAGGGCGCCGACGGCGCAGTCATCGTCACGGACTGGGACGAGTTCGCCGCGCTCGACGAGGAGTTCGACGCGATGGCGACCCCGATCGTCGTCGACGGGCGGCGGATTATCGAGCGCCGCGACGGGATTATCTATGAAGGGCTGACCTGGTAAGAGCCGGAATGCTGTTCGACTACTCCACCGTGACGCTCTTCGCGAGGTTCCGCGGCTTGTCGATCGATCGGCCCTTATCGTTCGCCACGTGGTACGCGAACAGCTGGAGGTAGACGTTCGCGACGAGCGGTTCTGCGATCCCAACGTCCGGGACCGGAAGCGACACGTCCAGCGTGGCGTACTCCTCGCCAGCGGACACACACCCGATCGCGGGCGCGCCGCGCGTCTGCGCCTCGGTCACGTTGTTCATCGTCTCATCGGCGCGCGCGCCGTCGGTCAAGACGGCCAGCACGGGGGTGTCGGGCGTCACGAGCGCGAGCGGGCCGTGTTTCAGCTCGCCGGCGGGGAATCCCTCGGCGTGGTCGTAGGAGATCTCTTTGAGTTTCAGCGCGCCCTCCAGGGCGACGGGCACACCGAGCTGCCGCCCGACGAAGAAGAACGCCCCGCTGTCGCCGTACTCGGTCGCGGCCTCGCGCACCGCGTCCTCGTTGTCAAGCACCTGCTGGACCGCGCCGGGGAGGTCGCGGAGCCCCTCCAGCACGGGCCGCGCGTCGGCGGCGGCCAAGGCCCCGCGCTCGCGGCCGATCGCCACCGCGAGCATCGTCAGCGTCGCCACCTGCGAGGCGAACGTCTTCGTCGCGGCCACGCCGATCTCCGGGCCGGCGCGGATGAACGCGGTATCGTCGACCTCGCGTGTGACGGTACTGCCGAGGGTGTTCGTCACGGCGAACGTCCGCGCGCCGGCGGCATTCGCGCGCCGGACCGCGCCGAGCGTGTCCGCGGTCTCACCGCTCTGTGTCACCGCGACCACGAGCGTCCGGTCCGGACTGCGCCCGGCGCCGAACTCGTACTCGCTCGCGGTCTCGACGGTCGCGCGCACGCCGGACAGGTCCTCGAACAGCCGCGCGGCGTACCGCCCGGCGTAGTTTGAGGTGCCGCAGGCAACGATCTGGATCTCTTCGAGGTCCGCGAGGAAGCCCGGCGGGAAGGAGACGTCGAGGTCGGCGTCACCGGCGTCGACGTCGAGCCGTCCCGCGATGGTCTGGCGCAGCGACTCCGGCTGCTCGTGGATTTCCTTCCGCATGTAGTGTTCGTAGCCGCCCTTCTCGGCCGCGTCGGCCTCCCACGTCACCGTCTCCGTCTCGCGGTCGACCAGCTCGCCGTCGGCGTAGACCTCGACGCCCTCGGCCGACAGCGACGCCACGTCGCCGTCTTCGAGGTAGGTCACGTCCCGGGTGTGTTCGAGGAACGCCGTCACGTCGCTGGCGACGAAGGTGGCGTCCTCGTCGTGGCCCAACACGAGGGGGCTGCCCCGGCGCGCCACGACGATCCGGTCGTCGCCATCGCGGACCGCACAGATCGCGTAGCTCCCCTCCAGCCGGCTCTCGACGGCCCGCACCGCGTCGAGGAGGCCGCCGGCGCCCGACACCGCCGCGAGTTCCTCCTCGATCAGGTGCGGGATGACCTCGGTGTCGGTGTCGCTCGTGAACTCGTGGTCGGACAGCTCCGTCTTGAGCGCCTCGTGGTTCTCGACGATCCCGTTGTGGACGACGGCGATGTCGCCGACGCAGTCGGTGTGCGGATGGGCGTTCTCATCCGTCGGCGGACCGTGCGTGCTCCAGCGCGTGTGCCCGATCCCGAGCGCCGCGTCGGCCACGTCGGGCACGGTGAGGTTGTCGACCTCGCCCGACCGCTTCGCGACGGTGAGCCCGCTCGCCTCGCCGACGAGCGCGACCCCCGCCGAGTCGTAGCCGCGGTACTCTAGATTGCGGAGCCCCTCGTGGACGATGTCGCCCACGCGGGCGAACCCGCCCCCGTCGCCCGCGGCGTCGCCGGTCGCCCCGTCGTTCGCGGCCGACTCTCCGTCGTCCAGCGCGATACCGTCGCCGATGTAGCCGGTGATTCCACACATCGTTATCCCCTCCGAACGACCGCGCCCGACTCGATCCGCCCGTCGATCACGACCCCCGCGTCGGCGGTGACGTCGTCGCCGACGACCGCGCCGTCGGCGAGCGTCGCGCCGCTCCCGACGGTGGCGTTGTCGCCGACCACGCCGCCGAGCTCAACGCCGCGGTGGACGGTGTCGCCCACGACGACCGTCGCCGGGCCGCCGGCGACCGTCGCGTTCGGACCGATCCGGGCGTTGCCGGCGACGATCGCGTCCCTGACCACCGCCCCGGCGCCGATCACGGCGTCGGGGAAGATCACGGCGTTCTCCACGACCGCGCCCGCCTCGACGGTCGCGTTACTGCCGACCGCGGTGCTGCCGCCGATCGTCACGTTCGGGCCCACGCGGACGTTACCCGCGAGCGCGGCGTCGTCGGCGACGGTCACCGAGTCGCCGAAGGTGGGACCGTCGGCGTCCGACGCCCCGAAATCGCCGATCAGTGCCGCGTTCACGGTCAGAAGGTCCCACAGGTTCGACACGTCGAGCCAGCGGCCGTCGTACCGGACGGCGGACAGCGTTTCGGTCGCGGCGAGGTCGTCGAGCGTCGCCGTGATCGCCAGCTCGCCGGCCACGTGCGTCTCGCGGATCGCGTCGAAGACGGCCGGGGAGAAGGCGTAGACGCCGGCGTTGATCTGGTTCGTCTCGACGGCCCCCTCCGGCTTCTCGTCGATGTCAGTCACGCGGTCGCCGTCGAGCGTCACCACGCCGTACTGGCGCGGGTTCGCGGCGGTCGTGACGGCCATCGCGGGGAGGTCGTCGTCGATCGCCCGGTCGCGGACCTGCGAGACGACGGCGGGGTCGACGATCCGATCGCCGTTGAGCACGACGAACGGGCCGTCGACGACCGGCTCGGCCTGTAACACGGCGTGGCCGGTTCCCAGCTGGGTCGACTGCTCGACGTACTCGATCGTCACCCCCCAGTCGTCGCCGTCGCCGAAGTGGTTCCGGATGCGCTCCTGCTCGTAGCCGACGACGAGGACGATCCGGTCGATCGCCGTCGCCGTGATCGCCTCGACCACGTGTTCGAGCAGGGGCCGGTTCGCCACCGGCACCATCGGCTTCGGCCGCCGGTTCGTCAGCGGCGTCAGGCGCCGTCCCTCGCCCGCGGCGAGGATCACCGCGGTCACGGATTCGCTTCCCATACGGGAACGGTCCGTCCGCCGCGATTTAAATCGTTCGTGGGACCGAGCGTCGGTGCCGAAAAGTAAAGTGGCCAACCGAACATATTTCTGACGTGGCTAAATCGGCCGTCATCGCGGACGACGACGAGACGATCCGGTCGATCCTCCAGTACAAACTGTCGAACGCGGGGTACGACCTAACGGTGTGTCTCGACGGCGAGGAGTGCCGGCAGGCGTTAGACGAGGCCGACGCCGCCCCCGACGTGGTCGTCCTCGACGTGATGATGCCGCGGATGAAGGGTACTCAGCTGCTGCGGACGATCCGGCGCGGCGAGCTCGCGGTCGACCCCGAGGTCCCCGTCGTGATGCTCACCTCGCGCGGCCAAGAGGCCGACGTGTTGAAGGGGCTCGACTCCGGCGCCGACGAGTACCCCACGAAGCCGTTCAGCCCGAACGAACTGCTGGCCCGGATAGACCGACTGGTCGAGGCGTAACCGTGCCGCTCGCGGCCCCGACCACGGCGACGTCCGTGTACGGTCCGCTCGCGGGTCCTCAGTCGGGGACGCTCTCGCTCGCCGTCGTCGTGCTCGGCTCGCTGCTGTTCGCGGCCGCCGTCCTCACGCTCGGGTACTCGCTTCTCGCGGCCCGGCGACGTCGACGTCGCGTCCCGATGCGCGCCGCGCTGCGGTCGGAGCTCCTCGACCGGCTCTACGGCCGCGACGACCCGGCGTGGGACGAGTGGGTCGCCGGCCTCTCGGCGGCGGAGCGGGACGAACTGGAGTCGCTGCTCGACGTGTACCTCCGCGAGCTCGACGGTCGCGACGCCGACGCGCTGGCCGGACTCGGGCGAGCACTGGGCGTCCACGAGCGGGCCCGCCGCGAGATCGCGAACGGCGGCTACTGGGACCGCACCCACGCGCTCGTCTGGCTCGCCCTGCTCCGCGACGCGCCCGACCGCGACCTGCTCAGAACGCACTGTACCGAGACGCCGCGGGAGCGCGCCGCGGCCGCTCGGATACTGTACGCGGCCGAGACGGACGACTGCGCGACGACCGGCGTCGACCTGCTCCTCCGCGACGAGCCGGAGTCGTTCTCGGTGTTCGGCGTCGACACGCTGTACCGCGTCGCCGAGCGCGACCCGAGCCCGTTCTTCGAGCGGGCGGCCGCCGACTTCGCGAGGTGGCCGCCGGCGCTCCAGCGGCAGGCGCTGCTCGTCGTCCGCCACCTCACCACCGTGGTCGGGGATGCCGATCTCTCGTGGGTCGTCGGGTCGCTGTCGAGCCCCGACCCGAGCGTCCGGTCGGCAGCGTGGCGGGCGCTGGGCGCGTACGGGTGGAACCGGGCGGTCAGGGACACCGTCGACCTCGCCGCGATCGCCGCCGACCCGACCCCGCCGGTCCGCGCGAGCGCGTACCGAGCGCTCGGGACGTGGGGGGACGCGGAGGCGATCGCGGCGATCGAGGCCGCCGGGACCGCGGACCCCGACGCGCGGGCGCGGGTCACCGCGGCCGAGACGCTGGTCTCACAGCGGACCTCGGCGGAAGCGGTGGACCCGAACGACCCGCCGCGCGCCGACCTCGGGGCGGACCGAACCGCGTCCGCCAACGGTCGCTCCGTCGACGAGACCGCCGCATTCGACGTCGCGTGGGCGTGGGCGGTCGAGCACGCCCGCTTCGATCGGCTCGCGCGAGACATCTCCCGCGACCGCGACCGGCTCCACGACGAGGTGCGCGGATGACGACGCTCGAAGCCCTCGGGACGACGCTCGTCGTCGGGTCCGGCGTGTTCATCGTCACGTACTACCTGCTGATCAACGTCGGCTACCTGCTGATCCACGTGCTCGCGCTGGTACAGCTCCGGGACAGCGTCCGCGAGTCGGAGTGGACCCCGTCGTTCCGCGCGTTCGACAGCCCGTTCTACCCCGGCGTCGCGATGGTCGTGCCGGCGTACAACGAGGCGGCGAGCATCGTCGAGAGCGTGCGCTCGATGCTCGCGCTCAACTACCCCGACCAGGAGATCGTCGTGGTCAACGACGGCTCCTCGGACGCCACGCTCGAACGGCTCGAAGAGGCGTTCGGGCTCCGCCCGGTCGACGCCGAGGTGCCGTACGACGTGCCCTCGGAGCCGATCCGGGGCGTGTACCGCTCCGCGACCCACGAGGACCTCCTCGTGGTCGACAAGGAGAACGGCGGGAAGAGCGACGCGCTCAACGCCGGCGTCTGGCTCACCGACCAAGAGCTGTTCTGCGCGGTCGACGCGGACACCGTGATCGACCGCGACGCGTTGTTAGACGTCGTCGCGCCGTTCCTCGAGGAGCCCTCGCGGACGGTCGCCAGCGGGGGCACGATCCGCGTGGCGAACGAGTGCGTCGTTCAGGACGGACAGGTCAAGGAGGTGAACCTCCCGAAGACCGGGCTCGCGGGCGTTCAGGTGATGGAGTACCTGCGGGCGTTCTACTCGGGGCGGCTCGGGCTCGCCCGGCTGAAGGGGCTGATCCTCATCTCCGGCGCGTTCGGCGTGTTTCGGACCGACCGCGTCCGCGAGATCGGCGGCTACCGCCACGACACGATCACGGAGGACTTCGACGTGGTGGTCCGCCTCCACGAACACCTCTCGGACAACGACGTCGACTACCGGATCGAGTTCGTCCCGGAGCCCGTCGCGTGGACCGAAGTCCCGGAGACGCTCCGGACGCTGGGGCGCCAGCGGCGGCGCTGGTACCGCGGCATGATGGAGACCGTTGTCGCGAGCCGGCGGATGTTCTTCCGTCGGGCGTACGGTCGCGTCGGCACGGTCGTGTTACCGTTCTTCACCGCCGCCGAGGCGCTCGGCCCGCTCATCGAGGGGTTCGGCTACGTGTTGCTTCCGCTGGGGTGGTACCTCGGCATCCTCAACGTCGAGTTCTTCCTCCTCTTCCTGCTGCTCACGGTCGGCGCCGGCGTGTTCCTCTCCTGGTTCGGCGTGTTCAGCGAGGTGTGGAGCTACAACCGCTACGAGTCCCCGTGGGAAGTCCTCCGACTGCTCTGGTACGGCGTGTTAGAGAACTTCGGCTACCGCCAGTGGAAGACGATCGTCGCCTGGCACGGCCTGATCGAGTACCTCCGCGGCGACCAGTCGTGGGGCGCCATGGAGCGGCGGGGCTTCGGCGATGCGGGGACCGACAGCGCCGAGGCGGCGGGCGCCGCCGGGCCAGGTGTCGCAACGGCCGCGGCGACGGACTCAGAGGCCGGACCGGACGATTCGGCGTCCGAAACGGGTGCCGCCGCGGCGGCGGCGGACGACGGCGGATTCGTCTGGGTCGACCGGCTCGTCGACGCGTCGGACACGGACGGGTTCCGCTGGCTCGCCGGGGTCGCGGCCGACGAGAGCACCGGCCGGTTCGTCCCGAGCGGGGAGCTGACCGCCGGCGCCGGCGACGGGGGATTCGTCTGGACGACCGACTTCTCGGAGGGGGTCGGCGACGGGGGATTCGTCTGGGTCACCGACCCGTCGCTCGGCGCCGGCGACGGGGGGTTCGTCATCGCGCTCGACGACGACGGATCCGCGCGGCCCGCGGCGACGACCGACTTCTCGGAAGGGGTCGGTGACGGCGGGTTCGTCTGGGTCACCGACCCGTCGCTCGGCCCCGCTGACGGCGGATTCGTCTGGACTCGCGACCCCCTGGACGGCGCCGGCGACGAGGGGTTCGTCTGGGTCCTCGACGGGGGCAGTTAGTCCGAGCGCAGCGCCTTGTGGACCGGCTCCGCGGCGTTGACGTCGCTCACGGCGAACCGCGTCCCGTCGTCGTCGCTGTCGACGGCGAGGTCCCAGCCGTGGCCCGTCACCACGCGCTGGACGACCAACAGCCCGAGCCCGAACGACTTGACATTCTCCGCGTCGGCCGCGGTGAGCGCCGCCTCGACCGCCGGCGGGAGCCCGGGCCCGTCGTCCGCGATCACGAAGCCGTCCGCGTCGCCGGTCACGGTCACCGAGACGCCCGGCCCGCCGTGTTCCACGCTGTTGCGGAAGAGGTTCTCGAAGAGCCGTCGGAGGCGCATCTCGTCGGCGACGATAGCCGTCTCGGAGGCCACGTCCACCGTCAGCGTCGCGTCGCGCGTCTGGACCGTGTCCCACGCCTCTCTGACGAGGGGTTCGAGCGCGACCGAACTCCGCTCGCCCACGTCGGCGCCCTCCTTCGCGAGGATCAGGCACTCCGCGATCATCGACTCCATCCGGTCGAGCGCCCCCCGGACGCGGTCGAGGAACTCGGCCGTCTGCCCGCTGACGCGCTCCTGCGCGAGTTCGACGAAGCCGATGGCCCCCGACAGCGGGTTCCGGAGGTCGTGCGCGACGATCCCGGTGAACTCGTCGAGGCGCTCGTTCTGTTCGCGCAGCTCCGCGTAGTGTTTCCGCCGTTCGAGCTCGGTGCTCACCCACCGCGCGAGCACCGAGACGAAGTCGCGCTCGGCGTCTGTGATCGGGTCGTCTCGCGGAACGTCGTCGGAGAAGCAGAGCGTTCCGTACGTCTCTCCGTCGACGGTCACCTCGGCGCCGACGTAGCAGTGGAGCCCGGTCGTCTCCAGCGCGCGGTCGTCGCGGTACTCGGTTTCGCTCGCGTCCGCGAAGCCCATCGCCTCGCCGCTTTCGACGACGTGGCGACACCACGTCCCGTCGAGGTCGACGACGCCCCCCTGGGTGTAGGGGCCGGTCTGGATGTTCGTCTCGACCACCTCGTAGCGCCCCTCGCCGGTGTACGAGAGCACGCCGTTGTCGACGCCGAGGTACTCCCGGCCGACGTCTATCGCCTTCAGGAGGCGCTCCTCGGTCGACTGGTCGGTCGCGGTCAGCTGTAGCAGGCTCTTGAACGGTTCGGAACGAGACGTGTCAGATACCATGGTGAAGCGGGTCGCTGGCTAGGATCCGGTTTGTCGCGGGTCCGGCATAAAACCGCATCTCGGACCGGGCCGAAGACAGCCTTATTCCGGTCCGCCGACACGTGCCCTCATGCGCAGACGCCGATTCCTCGGTCGCGTCGGGGTCGCCGGTGCGGTCGGGACCGCCGGCTGCGGCTTCCGCGGTCTCGGCTTGAGCGAGGGCCCGCCGCGCCGGTTCCGCGTCGGCGACGACGGGTTCGAGGTCGCGGTCGACGGCGGGGCGTTCGACTCTCTGTCGGTCCGCGGCGTGAACCTCGGGATGGCCAAGCCCGGCCGGTTCCCCGGCGAGGCGGCGATCACTCGCGCCGAGTACGACCGGTGGCTGGGGCTGATGGGCGAGCTGAACGTCAACGTCGTCAGGGTGTACACCGTCCACCCGCCCGCGTTCTACCGGGCGCTCGCGGCGTACAACCGGTCGCACGCGGACCCGATCTACGTCATCCACGGCAACTGGATCGGGGAGGAGACCCTCCGGGAGGCGGGCGACGCGACCGCGCTGTCGCCCTCGTTCGACCGCTCAATGCGGCAGGTGGTCGACGCCGTCCACGGCGCGACGACGATCGACCCGGAGCCCGGGTACGCCAGCGGCACGTACGACGCCGACGTGAGCAACGCCGTCCTCGGCTACGTCGTCGGCATCGAGTGGCCGCCGGCGGTCGTTCGGGAGACCGACCGGCTCGGCGAGGCGACCGGCTACGACGGCGAGTTCTTCGCCGCGCCAGCGGCGAGCCCCTTCGAGGCGTGGCTCGCGGCCCGCCTCGACGCCGCCGTCGCGTACGAGGCGGACGAGTACGGCGCGCAGCGCCCGGCGGCGTTCACGAACTGGGTGACGACCGACCCGCTCGAACACCCGTACGAGCCGTTCCACGACGAGGACTCCGTTTCCGTCGACCCCGACGCGATCCAGGCGACCGACGCGTCCGAGGCCGGCACGTTCGCGGCGTACCACGTGTACCCCTACTACCCGCCGCTGTTGAACGAGACGCCCGAGTACGCGAACTACGTCGACCACCGCGGCGAGCCGAACAGCTACGCCGGCTACCTGAACGACCTCGTCGGCGCGACCGACCACCCGCTGCTCGTCGCCGAGTTCGGCGTCCCGGCCTCCCGCGGAATCGCCCAGCGCGACGTTCACGGCCGCGATCAGGGCCGACACACCGAGACGGAGCAGGGAGAGATCCTCGCCGCCATGTACGAGGACATCCGTGAGGCCGGCACGCTCGGCGGGATCGCCTTCAGCTGGCACGACGAGTGGTTCAAGCGGACGTGGAACCTCGCCCCGTTCTCCGACTCCGACCGTCGGCCGTTCTGGTCGAACGTCCAGACGCCCGAACAGCGGTTCGGCCTGCTCGCGTTCGACCCCGCGGGCGCCGTTCCGCTCGACGGGTCGGCCGACGCGTGGGCGGACGCGGCCACCGCGACGCCCGAGCGCGACCCCGTCCGGCTCGGCGACGGCGCGGACGCGAGCCGCGAACTGACCGGGCTCCGCGTCACGAGCGACGCGGCGTACCTCTCTGTCAGGATCGAAGCGGACGCCCTCGGCGGCGGGGTCGACTGGGACGCGACCAACTACCTCCTCGCGATCGGGCTCACCGACCGGGGCGAGCGAGCGCTCCCGCACGGTCTCGGTGCGGCGGCACCGGCCGACTTCGTCGTCCGCCTCGGCGGTCCCGATGCCTCTCGAGTGACCGTCCGTCCCCGCTACGACGCCTTCGCGTACGAGTACGGCGCAGAGGCCGGGCTCGACCTCGACCGCTACCGGGAGCCGGACCCGGGCGTCTTCTCGCCGCTGCGGCTGGTGATCAATCGCGGCTACACGGTTCCGAAGACCGGCGAGCGCGTTCCGTTCGAGTCGGTGGAGACCGGACGGCTCCGCTACGGTAACGGGAACCCGGACTCCGACCGGTACGACTCGCTCGCTGACGTCCACGTCTCGCCGTCGAACGACGCGATCGAGGTCAGGCTCCCCTGGCAGCTGCTCAACGTCGCCGACCCGAGTCGCCGCCGTCGGCTGGGCGACTTCTGGAGCGAGGGACTCGACGACTACGAGACGTTCGAGGCGATCGACGTCGCCGCGGCCTCCTACGTCCCGGTCGACGCAGACGGGACCGCGGCCGAACTCGACGCCGAGACGAACCTGACGCACGCGGTTCCGGGCGTCCCTGACGGGAGCCTGCGCTCCCTCCGGTTCGAGCCGCCGACGTGGGACCGACCGGCGTACACGGAACGGCTCAAGGAGTCCGGTCGGATCGTGGGCGACGTGTTCGGGCGCTACGCGAACGGAGAATAACGCGAGCGGTCGCCGCGCAGGCGTCCCGAGCGGCCGACCCCGGTTCACGCGTCGCCGAGCGCGACCCGAGCCCCCTATTCGGAGAGCCGGTCCCGCGTCAGCGACTCACCCGGCCCGGTGGTCTCGCCGGCCCCCAGTTGGACGCCGGCGTTCAGGGCGGTGTTGATGCCGGTCTTCGCACCGCCGCCGACGATCGCGCCCAGCTTGCGGCGCCCGGTGTCGACGCGCTCGCCTTTCACCGTCAGCCGCACGTTCTCGCCGTCGTGGCGGAGGTTGGCGACGTTCGTTCCCGCGCCGAAGTTGACGCCGCGGCCCAGCACGGAGTCGCCGACGTACGAGAGGTGCCCGACCGACGCGCCGGCCATTAGCACCGAGTTCTTCACCTCGACGGCGTGGCCGACGTGGGCGTCCGGTCCAACAACGGTGGCCCCGCGCAGGTAGGCGTTCGGCCCCACGTCCGCGCCCTCGCGGATCAGCGCCGGCCCCTCGACGTACGCCCCCGAGCGGACGCGCGCGCCGTCTTCGACGACGACCGGGCCGCGGAGCTCGACGCCGTCCTCGACGGTACCGCCGATCGCCGTTCCGTCGTCGAGTGCCGCCAGCGCCAGCTCGTTCGCTTCCAACAGCTCCCACGGGCGCCCCACGTCGAGCCACGTCCCGTCGTAGGTCGCGACCGCGATCCGCCGACCGTCACCGAGCAATCGGTCGATCGTCGTCGTGATCTCGTACTCGCCGCGCTCGCTCTCCGGGGTGTCCTCGATGTACTCGAACACCTCCGGTTCGAACGCGTAACAGCCGACGTTCGCGAGGGTCGTCGGCGGGTCGTCAGGCTTCTCGACGATCCCGGCGAGCGCTCCGTCGTCGCCGACCGAGAGCACGCCGTACGCCCGTGGGTCCTCGACCTCGGTGGCGGCGATAGCGGGGGCGCCGGCCTCGGCGAGCGCGTCCGGGAGCGACGCGTCGACGACCACGTCGCCGTTGAGCACGAGGAAGTCGTCGTCGACGACCGGTTCGGCCTGCGCGACGGCGTGGGCCGTCCCCAGCGCCTCGGCCTGCTCGACGTAGTGGACCGGGCGGCCGCGGTACGACTCGCCAACGGCATCGCGGATCGCGTCGCCGCGGTACCCCGTCACGACGACGAACTCGTCGACCACGTCGCGGGCCGTGTCGAACACCCGTTCGAGCAGCGAGCGGTCCCCGACCGGCAGCAGCGGTTTCGGGCGGCGGTCCGTCAGCGGTCGCATCCGAGTCCCGCGGCCGGCCGCGAGCACGACTCCGTACATGTGCGGAGCCGACGGCGGGCCGAGGTTTATTGACTGCGGTCGGATCCGGGGCGTCAGTCGAGGCGCGCGTCCGCTCGATCGATGAGCCCGCGCGCCGTCTCGAACAGCGCGTCTGCGTCGGCCTCGTCGCGCGCTTCGGCCGTGATCCGCACCAGCGGCTCGGTTCCGCTCGCGCGCACGAGGAACCAGCCCGCGTCCGTCTCGACACGGACGCCGTCGAGGGTCGACACGTCGTCGTACTCGGCGGCCGCGGCCTCGCCGACGCGCTCGACGGTCTCGGACTTCCGGCCCGTGCGCACGGAGTCGCGGCGGATCGGGTACTCGGGGAGGCCGTCGACGAGCGCCGCCAGCGATCCCTCCGCGCCGACGAGCGCGGTCAGGATACAGGCCGCGAGCGGGCCGTCGGGACACAGCGTCCGGTCCGGCCAGATCCACGCGCCGCTCGGCTCGCCGCCGAAGGCGACGCCGGGCTTCGCCGCCTCCGCGGCCACGTACGCGTCGCCGACGGGCGTGTACGTGACCGCGGCGTCGACTTCGCTCAGCGCGTCCGCGACGAGGAGGCTCGTGTCGACCGGGACCGCGACGCGGTCGCCCGCGCCGGCCTCGCGGCGGGCGAACAGCGCGAGTAGCGCGTCGCCGGCGACGAACCGCCCGCGCTCGTCGACCGCCATCAGGCGATCGGCGTCGCCGTCGTGGACCAGCCCGAGGTCGGCGTCGGTCGCGGCGACCACCTCGCAGGCGGTCTCGCAGTTCGCCGCGGTCGGCTCGCTCGGTCGCCCCGGGAACCGACCGTCGCGCTGCCCGTTGAGCGTCTCGACGTCGCAGCCCGCGGCGTGGAGCGCGTCGGCGGTGACGCGCCCGACGCCGTTGCCGAGGTCGACGACGACAGAGAGGTCGTCCGGCAGCGGAACGGTCTCGCGCAGCGCGCGCTCGTGGCGTCGTCGCGCGTCGCCGCCCGCGACCGCGTCGCGCGTCTCGACCGTGCCGATCCCGTCGTGGCCCGCGAGATCGAACGCCTCCGTCCCGATGATCTCGGCGACCCGATCGTTCCGGTCCTCGTCGAAGGCGCGCCCGGACGCCGTCCAGAGCTTGATACCGTTGTCGGGCGCGGGGTTGTGCGAGGCCGTGACGACGGCGCCGGCGTTCGCGCCCTCCCGGGCGACCGCGCGCGCAACCGTCGGGGTCGCCTCGACGCCGACGTCGATCACGTCGCTCCCGCACTCGGTGAGTCCCGCGGCGAGCGCCCGCGTGAGCATCGCGCCGCTGTCCCGGGCGTCGCGCCCGATCACGACCGTCTCCGCGCCGTCCGTCGCGAGCGCGCGCCCCACGTCGAGCGCGAGGGCCGCCGTGACCTCGTCGCCGACCGGGCCGCGAACGCCGCTGGTGCCGAACATACCGAGGCGATCGCCGGCCACCGCAAAGACGGTTCGGGACGGCGGCCAGAACGGAATCGCTCCAAGGCTTTTACCGATCGAACCCCGCAGCCTCGCGCATGGTCCCCGACCCCTCCTCGGTTAGCAGACGGACGGTTTTGGCGACGCTCGGCGGCGGCGCCGCGGTACTCGCCGGCGGCACCGCGGTCGTCGGCGTGACGGAACCGACCGCGCTGCCGGACTCGATCACGGACGCGGCGACGACGCATTACCCGACCCCGCCGGAGGTCGGCGCCCTCTGGCGGCCGCCGGTGACCGAGGCGCACGCCCGCGAGGCCGTCGAGACGCTCGCGGAAACGGTCGCGGAGAGCCGGCGCCGGTGGGCCGAGATGGACTCCGTCGGGGACGACGCCGCGCCGATCACGACGGATGCGGGCGGCTGGCTCGAGGACGCCCGCGAGGCGCTCGACGAGGCCGACCACGACACGGCCCTGTTCCGAGCGCGGTACGGCCTCCAGTTCGCGGGCGAGGCGCTGGGGTACGCCCGCGCCGAGCAGGACGCGGTCGACCGGGCGACGCTCCGCGACCGCGCCGCCGTACTGACGGACCGCGCGCGGGCGGTCGCGGACGACCTGAAGCCCTACCCGACGACGGATCCCGCGCGCGACCTCGGGGGGTACGTCCGCATCGAGGGCGAGGTGCAGTCGGCGAGCGCGCTGGCGGCCCGCGCGCTCACGGACGATTCCGACTCAGGGCAAAACGCCGATTCTGGGGGCGAAAGCGACGCCTCCGCCGACGCGGTCGACCCGGAAGTCGCAGGTGAGGTGACGGCCGCGCTGCTCCGAGGCGAGGTCGACGCCATGACCGCGGAGCGGTACCGCGACACCCTCTTCGACCGCCTCGGGAGCGACACGGGCCCGCACGCGGAGGCGCTGCGCGCGGCCGCCGAGCGCTTCCGCGCCGACCTCCGCGAGTACCCGTCCCGGGACGATGTCCGGGACCGGTACGTCGGGGAGGTCGACGAGTACGGGCCGTGGGAGTTCGCGCACTCGCGGCTGGCGCGGTGGTGTCTCGGATCGACCGCGCCCGTTCCGTGGCGGACGCCGATCGACACGGACCTGCTCGCGTTGCGGACCGTCGCGCTCTCGATCGGGGTAGCGCGCCGTCGTGCCCACGGGACGGCAGTCGACCGGCTCGTCGTCGAGCCGGACGACACCGCGTTCGACTCGGGCCACACCCTCGCCGCGAAGCGCCGGGCGCAGGCGACCTACGAGTCGGTCGTCGGCTCCGCCCCTGAACCCCTGCTCGTCACGCAGATCGGCCGCGCGGTCGAGGACCTCCAGGTCGCGGAGGTCGGGTTCGGCGGCGGCCGCGACCGGCCGATGTGGCGCGAACGGTTGGAGGCGTACCTCTACGCGCTGGTCGGGCGCGCCAAATTAGAGGCGTTCCCGCCGCTACGGGACGCGATTCTCGACCCCGACTGATCGGCCGCGGCGCTCCGGCCGTCGAGGGGGCGACGGGCCGCCGGCACGCCCGACCGCGTCAGTCGGTCACCGACCGCGCCAGCGCGCCGAGTCCAATTAGGTGCGCCACGGTGACGCCGAACACGGTCGCCGCGTCGGAGAGCCCCAACAGCGGCGTCAGGCCGTACGCGACGACGTACGGGAGGACCGCGATACAGGCGACGCCGACGGCCAGAAGCAGCATCGTCCGGCTCTCGTTCCGGCGCCAGCCGTCGTAGGCGAGGTACGACACGTACGCCCCGAGGCAGGCGGTGGCGACCCCGCCCGCGGTCGCGACGACGGAGAGCGTCACCGGTAGACCACCCCGAGGATCAGCAGGAGCCCGCAGAGCTTGCTCGCGGTCACGACCACGGTCCGCTCGGTGGCGGTCACCCACGCGACGTTGCCGGACGCCAGCCGGAGGAACATCGGGAGGGGCGCCAACAGCAGTAGCCCGAGCGTCAGGAACAGCAGCGGCCGGCGGCGCGTTCGCAGGTATCCACGCGCGAAGCGGTAGGTGACGAACACCGCGAGCAGCACCGAGAGGAAGAACGCGGCGATCGTGATCGCGGCGAGCCCACCGCCGCCGCCGACCACGTCGACCTGAATCGGGAGACTCTGTCGCCCGATTACCGAGACGCTCTGCTCCGTGACCGCCGCAAGCGCCGTCGCCACGGGCCACGTTCCGATCATCCCGAAAGCTCCTCGTAGAGCCGCGTCAGTCGGTCGGCGGCCGTCTCCTCGACGTAGTCGACGCTCACTTCGAACCCGCTCGCGGTCAGGTCGACGGAGACGCGGTTGAGCCGAGCGGCGTACACCTGCTGGGGACCGCGGTCCGGGTCGACCTCCTGTACCGTCTCGACGAGGTCCTGTTCGCGGAGGCGTTCGAGCCGGCGGTAGACGGTCGCCTCGGAGGCGTCGCAGGCCTCGCTGAGCGCGCTCGCCGACCGCGTCTCCTCGTAGGTCTCGATGAGGATCTGCCGGGCGTACTCGTCGTCGAGCAGCGAGTACACTTCCCGCGGATCGACCGACGCCTCCGTGCCCATTCGGTCGAACCTCGTAATCGGGAAACTTAGTCTTCCCGCCGAGGACTGAGTTCGGTCGCGCCGCAGTCCGGCGCGCAGCGTCGGTCCGCGTCACGAGAACCGTCGGATCGCTGACGAGACCGAGATTTCTTACGGCTGCTGGCCGACGCTCCACTCAGCCGATGGCCCTCTCGGACGCGCTCTCGGATCCCCCCGCGAACAGACGGGTCGCCGAAGCGGTGCTCTCAGCGCCGTTCCGGATTCGGACCTACGCCGCTGCGGCGTACCTGGCGCTGTCGTTTCCCCTCGGGATCGCGTACTTCGTCTGTACCGTGGTCGGGCTGTCGCTCGGTGTCAGCCTCTCCGTACTCCTCGTCGGCGTACCGATCCTCGCGGCGACGCTGGGCGGCGTGGTGCTGGTGTCGATCGGCGAACGCGTGCTCGCTCGTCGGCTCCTCGGCGCCGACATCGCCGACCCGTCGTGGAAGGTGACGGAGGCGTCGGGCATCGCCGACCGGGCCCTCGCCGCGGCGACCGACCTCGCCGTGTGGGGCGCCCTCCTGTTCGTCCTGTCGAAGCTGATCATCGGCGTCGCCGGCTTCACGCTCCTCACGGTCGTGCTCAGCGTCGGCGCGTCGCTGCTGGCGGCGCCGCTGTACTACGACGCGCCCGGCGCGTCCGTCGGGCTCATCCTCCCGGAGCCGATCCGTCGGGAGCTGTCGGTCGTCGTCCCGTGGGAGCAGTTCGAGGTCGGCGTCTCGTTCATCGTCCGACTCACGTCGTGGGAGGTGTCGACGTTGCCGGGCGCGCTCCTCATGTCTCTGTTCGGCGTGCTGGCGGCCCTCGTCGGGCTGAACGTCGTGAGCGCCGCCGGCTGGCTCTGCGCGCGGTGGGCAGAGTTCGCGCTCGGCGCTGGCACCTCGCCGGTGAGCGACGACTGACCCGGCGTTCGCCCGCTGCGAAAAACATCGTACTTATATTTTTGGTGGCGTTGCCCGCTGAGCAGCGTTCGATTCTTTATATGTGAGCTCGGTCGCAAGCGGTAGGTACAGCATGAGCGATCACCGCTGGTCCCCACGCTCACCGGTCGCGGCGCTCGCGCGCTTCGTCGGTGTGCCGTTCGACGCGCAGACGTATCGCAACCTAGCGTACCTCCTGTTAGCGTTCCCGCTGGGCATCGCCTACTTCACCGTCGTCACGACGGGCCTCTCGACGGGACTCGGGCTCCTCGTCACGTTCGCCGGCGTCCCGATCGTCCTCGCGACGCTGGTCGTGACGCTCGGTATCAGCTCGTTCGAGCGCCGGCTCGCCGACCACCTCCTCGACGTCGAGGTCGACGGCGACGACGGAGGGATCGAACTCGCCTTCGGGTCGGTCGAGGAGGCGATCGGCACGACGAAGCGGGTCCTCACCGCGCCGGCGGCGTGGACCGGGCTGCTGCTCGTCGGGCTCAAGTTCGTTTACGGCGTCGTCGCGTTCACCGCGCTCGTCACCGCGTTCGCGGTGTCTGCGACGCTGCTCGCCGCGCCGGCGCTCTACGACGCGCCCGGCGTCACCTACACGTTCGGCCCGTACGTGGTCGACACGCTGGGCGAGGCGGTCGCCGGGGGCGGCCTCGGCGTCCTCCTCGTCCTCGTGTCGCTCCACGTGACCAACGGCGTCGCCCGGTTCGGCGGCTTCCTCACCGACGCGCTGCTCGGCGGCGCGGCGCGGTCCGCGGAGGCGGCCGATGCGTGACCGTTCGGCAGCCGACGGGTCGTCGACGCGGCGGCGACTGCTCGGCGCGGTCGGTGTTGGACTGGGAACGACCCTCGCCGGCTGTAGCGGCGTCGTCGACGTCGACCGCCGGACGGAGACGGAGCGGCGCAGCGTCGACCCCTCGACGGTCTCGACGCTCGCCGTGACGGAGGCCACCGGCGATATCGACTTCCGCGCGGAGTCCCGCGACGACATCGCGGTCGTCGCCCGGAAGCGCGCCCTCGGCCGCGTCTCGTTCGACGAACTCGGCGTGACCGTGCGGACCGTCGGCGACCGCCTCGAAGTGACGACGGACGAGCCGCGGGTCGTCGGGTTCGGCGGCGGCCGCGTCGACCTCGAGATCCGCGCGCCGCCGAGCGTCGCGGTCGACGAGGTCCGCACCGCCGACGGCGACGTGCGGGCGGAGTCGGTCCCCGACGGCGCGACGCTGGCGACGACGGACGGCGACGTGTCGGTCACCGACGCCCGCGGCGACGTGCGCGCCGAGTCCCGCGACGGCGACGTTCTCGTCGACGGGACCGACGGAACGCTCTCGGCGACGACCGTGGACGGCGAGATACGCGCGCGGGACCCCGCCCGCGTCGACGCCCTGCGGACGCGGGACGGCGATGTCGTCGCGGACGTGCCCGCCGCGGCGTCTGACGCGGTCGTCGCGTCGACCGACGGCGACCTCCTGCTCCGGCTCGGCGACGATCTGAGCGCGACCCTGACCGCGAGAACCGACGACGGGGAGTTCGTCGTCACGGACGGCGGCGGCGCGGTCAGCGTCCGCGAGCGGACGGAGTCTCGGCTCCGAGCGGCCGTCAACGGCGGCGACGCCGCGGTGACAGCCCGGACCCGCGACGGCGACATCACGATCCGGGCGTGAGCCGTCGGCGTCGCCGTTGTCGACAGCGGCGACCTGCGCTCCCGCGCGAAACCGAAGCGCTGAATTGTCGCCTCCGAGGACACTCGATCATGCAAGGCAAACGCGTCCTCGTCACGGGCGGCGCCGGGTTCATCGGCTCGAACCTCGCGAACCGCCTCGCGGTCGATAACGACGTGATCGCCGTCGACGACCTCTACCTCGGCGCCGCCGAGAACCTCGACGACGCCGTCGAGTTCGTCGAGGCCTCCGTGGTCGACGACGACTACCCCGTCGACGTCGACGTCGTCTTCCACCTCGCCGCGCTCTCCTCGCGGAACATGCACGAGAACGACCCCCAGCGCGGCTGCCGCGTCAACGTCGAGGGGTTCGTCAACGCTGTCGAGCGTGCCCGCGAAGCGGGCTGTGAGACGGTCGTCTACGCCTCCACCTCCTCGATCTACGGGAGCCGCACCGAGCCCTCGCCCGTCGACATGGACGTGGAGGCGCACACCGCCTACGAGGCCTCGAAGCTCGCCCGCGAACGCTACGCCGAGTACTTCGCCAACCACCACGACATGAACGTGGCCGGCCTGCGCTTCTTCTCGGTGTACCAGGGCTTCGGCGGCAACGAGGAGCACAAGGGCGAGTACGCGAACACGGTCGCGCAGTTCGCGGACGCGATCGCCTCCGGCGAGGCGCCCGAGCTGTTCGGCGACGGGAGCCAGACCCGAGACTTCACGCACGTCTCGGACGTGGCCCGCGCCTGCGAACTCGCCGCCGACCACGAGCTGACGGGCGTGTACAACGTCGGCACCCAGGAGGCGTACACGTTCAACGAGATGGTCGCGATGATCAACGACGTGCTCGGGACGGACGTCGACCCCGAGTACATCGAGTGCCCGTTCGACGGCTACGTCCACGACACGATGGCCGACTACTCGACGTTCCACGAGGCCACCGGCTGGGAGCCCGAGATCGGCTTCGAGGAGGGCGTCGAGAGGGTCTGCGAACCGTATCAGTAGCGCGACGACGGCCCGGTAGGGAGGGCCGCGGCCTCCGGCGACGACCGGCCGCTCGACGGCTCAGATGATCGAGGCGACCGCGTCGGAGAGCGACGCGTCGCCGTCGGCGACGTCGCGGCGGTAGTGCATATACACCGCGCCCAGCGGCGGTTGGACGACGTAGGCCAACGTGATCGGCAGCACGGCGGTCTCGGGGACCGCCGGCGCGGCGACGACGACCGCCACCGCGATCGAGAGGTTGCGCATGCTCGTGGCGTACACGAGCGCGACGCCGCTGGCGGCGTCCCGGAGCGCGCGTCCGAGCCCCGACCCGACGGCGAGCAGGAGCGCGTAGAACGCCACGATGGGGACGATCGTGGCCCCCGATGCGACGGGGTCGGCGAGAATGCTCTCGGATCGCATCGCCATGGCGATGAACACGATCAGCATGACGCCGAAGGAGCTGAGCCCGCCGAGCGTCGGCTTCAGTCGCCTGAACCCGTCCGCGCCCAGCCGACCGAGCAGCACCCGCCGCGTGAGCGTGCCGGCGATCATCGGGAGGACGACCACGCGGGCGAGCTGCCCGTACAGCGCGGCGGCGTCGAAGCCGACGCTCGCCGGGATCAGCGCGGCGAGGTACGTCGGCAGGACCGCGACGGCGACCAGCAGGTTCACCGCCATCGCCACGAGCGCGGACTCCAAGTCGCCGTTGGCGAGCCCGGTCCAAGCGGCGGTCATTCCGGAGGTCGGGATGAGCGCGATGAAGTAGAGCCCGAACGCGTAGCCGACGCTCCCGTCGAAGAACAGCCGCGCGAGCCCGACCGCGAGTAGCGGGGCGACCCCGAAGTTGACGAGGAGACTGAGCGCGACGACCCGCGCGTGGCTGCGGACGTTCACCACCTCCCTGAGGTCGATGTTGATCATCATCGGGTAGATCATCAGGAACAGCACGGGGACCACCGCGGACTGGAGGAGTCGCTTGAACGACGCCCCGGTGAACTGCCCGACGATCAGCCCCGCCGCCAGCGACCCGACCACGACGTAGATCAGGTTCGACTTGATCCCTGTGAGGAACCGCCGTATCATCGTGTATATTATTGTGGTCACTACACAATAATATTTCGGGCAGAACGCGGGTGATCCGACAATTTCCGGCGCGGCCCGACGCGCACGGCGATGCGGGCCGACGCGTGCGGCGACGCGAGCGCGCGGGGGCTGCTCCTGTCGAGACGGGCGCGTCGCGGGTCGCGGCCGGGCTAGTGCCCCTCGACCGCGCTGCCAGCGGCGATCAGGAATCCGGTGATCGCGGTGATCAGCGCCACCGTCCCGATCGCGATAGCGCCGATCCGGAACGTGTCGCCGGAGAGGCGCTCGGCGATGAGAAACAGGAAGACGGTCGTGACGAAGCCGATGAGCACGAGCGTTCGCCCGAAACGGCCCGTGTCGATGCCGGGCTCGCTAGACACGATTTAATATCTCCTTGAGCACGCCCTGATACTCGTCCTCGGTGGCGGCGTTGCCGAGCGAGTGGATCGACTGGCAGATCCACAAGCCGGCGGTGAAGTTGATGAACGCCGCCATCGAGACGACGCCGAGCTGTCCGTCGACGAACAACCCCGTGACGACCGCGCCGACGAACCCCACCGCCATGAGCGCGTGGGTGACGAGCGATCGGGTGCCGAAGTCGGCGAGCTGTAGTGATAACCGAGTGCCAACGGCCATGCGATCCGTTGCGGCTGCCAGTGTAAAGAGGTAGCGCGTCACAGCGTCCTGCCGCGTCGG
The DNA here is from genome assembly GCF_002114285.1 of Halorubrum ezzemoulense DSM 17463. GTDB lineage: Archaea > Halobacteriota > Halobacteria > Halobacteriales > Haloferacaceae > Halorubrum > Halorubrum ezzemoulense. The sequence goes on along the minus strand of NZ_NEDJ01000004.1, from coordinate 5,877 downwards.
GTTCGGCGGCGTCCCGGTTCCGGCGACGCGTACCCCCGTTGGTTTAGGCGGCCGGCCCGTACGCGCTCACGGATGACGAACGCGGATCGGAAACACGACGTGGTGGTGTGGGGCGCGACCGGCGTCGCCGGGCGCTTCGCGGCCGAGTACCTGACCGAGCGATACGACCCCGAAGCCCTCTCGCTCGCCGTCGGCGGGCGGAGTCGAGAGCGGCTCGACGCGCTCGTCGACGACCTCACGCGGCGGAGCGACGCGTGGGACGACGTGCCCGTCGTCGTCGGCGACGCGACCGACCCGGAGAGCCTGCGCGCCATCGCCCGCGACACCGAGGTCGTCTGTACGACGGTCGGCCCGTACACGGCGTACGGAACGCCGCTGGTCGAGGCCTGCGTCGAGACCGGGACGGACTACTGCGACCTCACGGGCGAGGTGAACTGGGTGCGCGAGACGGTCGACCGGTTCCACGAGGCCGCCGTCGAGAACGAGGCGCGGATCGTCCACAGCTGCGGGTTCGACTCCGTGCCGGCGGACATCGGGACGCTGCTCGTCCAGTCGTTCGCGGCGGAGGCCCACGGCGCGCCCTGCGAGTCAGTCCGGATCTACCTCGACGGCGGGAGCGGGAGCGTCAGCGGCGGCACGCTTGCGAGCTTCGGCGAGCTGTTCGAGGCGGCCGCGACCGACCCGCTCGCCCGCGAGGCGCTCCGGAACCCGTACTCGCTGGCCCCCCGCGGCGAGCGGAGCGGCGTCGACCCCGGCGAGCAGCGCTGGCCGCGGCGCGATCCGCTCCGGGGCGAGTGGACCGCCCCGTCGCCGATGGCGCCGGTGAACGAGCGCGTGGTCCGGCGGAGCAACGCCCTGCTCGGCTACCCGTGGGGCCGCGAGTTCAAGTGCGGAGAGGTCGTGCCGACCGGGTCGGGACCGGTCGGCGCGGCGACCGCGACCGCCGCCGCCGGCGGACTCGGGCTGTTCTCCGCGGCCATGTCGGTCGGGCCGGTGCGCGACGCGCTGCGGCGCTACGTCTTCCCCGACCCCGGCGAGGGGCCGACGCGGGAGGAGGCGGAAGCGGGGAGCTTCCTGATCCGGGTGTTGGGCCGCGGGACGGGCGCTGACGGGCCGTTCACCGTCGAGGCCGAGTTCGGGGCCGACCGAGACCCCGGCTACGGCGCGACGGCGCGGATGCTCGGCGAGTCGGCCGTCTGTCTGGCGCGCGACGACGTCGACTCCCCGTTCGACGGTGGCGTGTTGACGCCGGCGTCGGGGATCGGGCTCCCGCTCGCGGAGCGACTCCGCGACGTGGGGTTCACCGCAGCGGTCGGCGAGTCGTAAAAGAAGCGTATCGGGCGGACCGCTCCCGCCCGTCGATTACATGTAGCCGAGGTCGCGCAGGCGCTCCATCAGGTCCTCCTTGTCCTGGGCGCGGCCGGCGCGCTCGGTCGTGCCTTCGAGGTTCTGGAGCCAGGCGGGCTCCTCGGTCGTCTTCTCGGTCGAAACCTCGCTGCCGAGCGAGCGGAACCCGGCGAAGTACTTCGGCGAGATCGGGATGTCCTCCTGCGTGACACCCTCCGGCAGGTCGTCGTCGGCCTGCGGGATGTACCCCTCGTCGGGGAACGCCTCGACGGTGTCGGGGACGACGAAGTTCCAGAAGGCGTCCCACACGTCGGCCTCGGCGAACTGGAGGATAGGCTGGATGCGGTCGTGCGGCGGGAACAGGTCGGGGTCGTGGCGCGGCGAGAAGAACGTCTCGTCGGCGCGGGCCTCCTGCTCGTCCCAGCGGACGCCGGAGATGACGCCGTCGATATCGTACTCCTCGAGGGCGTCGTTGAGCGCGACCGTCTTCAGCAGGTGGTTGCCGACGTAGGTGTCGAGCAGGAACGGGAACGTGTCCTCCTCGAACTCGAGGATCTCCCGGATGTGGTGCTGGTTGTGCTCCGAGAGCGCGTCGACGGGGATGTCGTCGCCGGGTTCGAGGCCGTGTTCCTCGACGTACGCGCCCACGTCGTCGTTGCGGGCGTACACGAGGTCGATCTCCCACTCGTCCGCCCAGTGCTCGACGAAGTCGGTGATCGAGTCGAAGTGCTGGAAGTGGTCGATGAACACGGCCGTCGGCTTCTCGTAGCCGTACTCCTCGGCCACCTGATTGATGAAGTACAGCGTCAGCGTGGAGTCTTTCCCGCCCGTCCACATCACGGCGGGGTTGTCGTACTGTTCGAGCCCGCGGCGCGTGACCTCGACCGCCTTCTCGATTTTGTGCTGGATCGACGGGTAGTCGTCGGGGGTCTCCCCCTCGCCGTCGGCGTAATCGACGTCGACGCTCGCCGGGAAGTCGTCGCTCATACGCCCGAGATGTCGCCGCGAAAGGAGATAGGCCTTCTGAATCGCGGCCGGGGGCCGCCGGTCCGTTGCCGGGCCGTCGTCGCCGCGCCCTCGCGGAACACAAGGGATATGCCGACCGCCCCGGAATCGTCGGTCATGGGTCTGTTCGACCGGCTCCGCGGCGAGGACGACGACCGCGTCGTCTTCCTCGGCATCGACGGCGTACCGCTCGACCTCGTCGAGGACCACCCGGAAGTCTTCGAGAACCTGACCGACATCGCCGAGACCGGCTCCGGCGGGCGGTTGGAGAGCATCGTGCCGCCGGAGTCGAGCGCCTGCTGGCCGAGCCTCACGACCGGCGTGAACCCCGGCGAAACGGGCGTGTACGGCTTCCAGGACCGCGAGGTCGACTCCTACGAGACGTACGTCCCGCTCGGGCGCCACGTACAGGCGACCCGGCTGTGGGACCGCGTCACCGACGCCGGGCGCGACGCGACCGTCCTCAACGTCCCGGTCACCTTCCCGCCCTCGACGCGGATCCAGCGGATGGCCTCCGGCTTCCTCTCGCCCGACCTCGAGTCGGCTACGAGCGACGAGTCGCTCCGCGAGACGCTCGACGGCTTCGACTACAAGATCGACGTCAACGCCAAGCTCGGCCACGACGACGACAAGACGGAGTTCATCGAAGACGCGCACGCGACCCTCGACGCCCGGTACGAGGCGTTCGACCACTACCTCGCCGAGGACGACGGGGACCTCTTCTTCGGCGTGTTCATGAGCACCGACCGCGTGAACCACTTCCTCTTCGGCGACTACGCGACGGACGGCGAGTACGCCGAGGAGTTCCTCGAGTTCTACCGCACGCTCGACGAGTACATCGGCGCGATCCGCGACTCGCTCGACGACGACACCACCCTGGTCGTCGCCTCCGACCACGGCTTCACTCGGCTGGAGTGGGAGGTGAACTGTAACCAGTTCCTCGCCGACGAGGGGTGGCTCTCATACGAGGACGACGACCACGATTCGCTGACCGACATCGACGACGAGGCGCGCGCGTACTCGCTCATTCCCGGGCGCTTCTACCTCAACGTGGAGGGCCGCGAGCCGAACGGCGTCGTGCCCGAGGACGAGTACGAGGCGACGCGCGAGGAGCTCATCGACGACCTCGAATCGCTCACCGGCCCCGACGGCCGACAGGTGTGTAAGCGGATCGTGAAAGGCGAGGACGCCTTCGACGGCGCCCACGACGACATCGCCCCCGACCTGGTCGTCATCCCCGCGGACGGGTTCGACCTCAAGTCGGGCTTCTCCGGCAAGGAGGCGGTGTTCACCGAGGGACCGCGCAACGGGATGCACAAGTTCGAGAACTCGCTGCTGTACGCGACCGATCCAGACCTCGACCTGGCCGACGCGAACCTCTTCGACGTGACGCCGACGGTGCTCGACCTGCTCGACGTCGACGCCGACGCCGAGTTCGACGGCGAGAGCCTGCTGTCGTAGCGACCTCGCCGACGCCGCCGTCCCGCGGCGGGCGTATCCGACACGGTCACCCTCCGGGCGGACGGCGTATCGCGTGTGATGACCGACGGCGTTCGCTTCGTCGCGCTCGGCGCCGTTCGACGAACACAGCCGCGAGGGGGTCGTCCGCGAGTTCGACGAGATGCTCGGCGTGGAGCCGCTCGACCCGACGGCGGTCGGTACCTTCGAGCGCGTCTTCGAGCGCGGCGGGGAGCCTGCCCACGAGGTGTGGCGCGTCTACGAGGGTCGAATCGCTGAGGAATGGCCGTATGCCCGCGATTCGTTCGCGCTCGTTGAACCGGAGCGAGGGACCGAACACGTCTCGCGGTGGGTTCCGATCGACCGACTACGGCAGCCCAACGCGACGTTCAACGTGCCGGATGTGCTCGACGCGCTCACCGCGTAGCCGGACGACGCCCCGAACTCACAGTCCTCACAGCGGCGACCAGCGCTCGCCCGGGGCCGCGCGGAACGCGTACGCGCTCTCGCGCTCGACGGCGACCAGTCGGCCGCCGATGGCGAACAGGGCCCGCGGTTCGATCTCGTCGGGAAACGGCGCCTCCCACCGCATGGACCCGCCGGAACCGAGCGCGACCATGCGCCCCCGGGTGGGATCGTTGAATCCGCCCGAGTTCTCCGCGACGTACGCTCCCGTCGCGTCGACCGCCAGGTGGTCGGACGGGAGGTCCGACCGCTCGTCGCTCCCGAACGAGGGAATGGAGGGCGACATCGGTGTCGATCGGCCGGTTCGACTCCGACCGTTAAATGCTCTCGGTCGGCGTCGAACACCGCAGACAGAGGATCCCGGTGCCGGCCCAGTTCACGTGGGTCGACCCGCAGTTCGGACAGCGGTTCCCGTCGTTGTTGTACTCGGTCGTCCCTCGGGGCGCGGCGAGGTGGCCGTCATCAACCGCGCGCTCGATCAGGCCGCGGAACCGCTGCTTCTTGAATCGGGCGCGGTGCGCGAGGAAATCGCCCGGGCGGTCGGGGTCGGCGCCGTGGAGGTCCTCCCACTTGATCGCGATCTCGCCGTCCGCCTGCCCCCGCGCGACCTGCTTGATCGTCGCGGCCGCGGCCTCGAAGAGCGGCGTCGTCGCGAGCGCCTGCGGCGCGTCGACGCCGTCGCCCGCCGCCTCGTAGCGCGCCGCCGCGTCGTCGTACGCGTCGTCGGCGCCGCCCAGCCCGCCGGCGACCCGGAAGTCTGCGACGAACTCGCTCAGGCAGGCCCCCTGCCCCGGCTCGTCGAGGACGCGTCCGAAGTCGCGGCTCGCGGCGATCCCCTCGACCGCGCGCTGGGTCGCGCGACCGTCGGCGCCCGCGACGCGGTACGCGACCGCCGCGGCGAGCAGCTGTTGGAGCCCCTGTCCGATCCACCCCTTCTCGTCGGGCTCGAAGGGGTCGACCTCCGGCCGCGGGTCGGCCAGCACGCGTCGCCCCCCGCGGGTGTAGCGGTCGCCCGCCCGCTCGTACGCTCGCGCCGCCAGCGCGTCGACCGCCGCGTCGTGGTGGCCGCCGTCGTCAGTGTTCACACCCTGCTTACGGGCGGCGATGAGTTACGCTTGACGGGGACCGCTCGCGCGGCGGCGCCGACGCACCGCCGACCCGACGCACCGCCGCCCCGACGCCCCGACCATACTTACTTCCGGGCGTCGAACCGCTCGCATGGAGAGACCGGACGGCGCTTCGGGGTCGGGGGCAGGGTCGGGGTCGCAGTCGTCGGCCGAATCGACCGCACGGCCGGAGGCGAAATCGAGGCCCCGACCCGCGTCGAAGTCGGACGGCCCGTCGACCAGCGGGCGCGTCGAATGGCTCCTCGCCGCCGCGTTGCTCGCGGTCCCGATGGCGGTCGTGCCCGGCGGCGACGGAACCGCGACGCTGGTGAGCCTCTGGGGATTCGTGACGCTCGGCGCCGACGGCGGGATCGGCGGGTACCCGGTGTGGTCGTACTTCCTCGACCAGCCGCGGCCGTTCGCGACGCTTCCTCCGTCGATCCGCGCGTGGCCGCCCGCCGTCGGGTTCCACCTACTCGCGCCCGGGCGCGCCACG
>NZ_NEDJ01000049.1 GCF_002114285.1 Halorubrum ezzemoulense DSM 17463 | reverse complement strand
TGGCGTCGAGCGGCTCGGCCCGAAATTCTATTACCCCAAGTTCCGCAAGTTCTGATAGCCTCTGGCCGAAGGCAGGACGGTCTTCATACATACCCGTTTTTGCCGGGCCAGAGGCACTAATGCTCCTGGTTCCGCCAGTCTACTGAAGAGCGGGCGCGGAAGTCCCCGGATTTGGTGTCGTCGCGGCCGCGATCGCGCTGCTCGCCACTGGCCTGCTCGCGCGGCGCGATTGAATCGAATCGGTCGCTGACCGCCGGTTCCGTTTCTAAATCCCTTGTCCCATCAGGTGGCTGCGGAGGACATCGGGCGTCTTCAGCCCGGCGTCGCTGTTGAGGAGCACGACGGTCTCGTCGCCGTCGAAGAAGCCCTCCTCGGCGAGCGCCCACGCGCCGGCGGGGGCCGCGCCGCCCGTCGCGCCCATCTCGACGACCTCGTTCTGCGCCACGGCGACCGCGCTCGCGAGGATGTCGTCGTCGTCGACGCCGACTGCGGTCCCGCCGCTCTCGGTGACCGCCTCGACTGCCGCGGCGCCGCCCGCGGGGTCCGGAATCTCCAGTTCGCCGCAGATTGTGTCGGGCGTCGACCACGGTTCGGGCTCGTCGAGGCCGCGCTCGACGGCGGCCGCGATCGGCGCGCAGCCGGACGCCTGCGCGGCGACGACCTTCGGGGTGTCATCGACCGCGCCGATCCGGGCCAGCTCGGCGAACCCCTTGTTGACGCCGGCAACGACCTCGCCGGATCCGGTCGGGACGACGACCACGTCGGGGGTGTCACCGAGATCGGCGACGAGCTCGAACGCGATCGTCTTCGCGCCCTCGTGGCGGTACGGCGTGGCGAACTCGCCGAGGTCGGTGTAGTCGGTCGCGAGCTGCTCGTCGACCGCGTCGGCCGCGTCGGGGAAGCGCCCGCCGACGACACGCATCCCGCCGCCGTGGACGTTCGTCATCGACTTGTTCGAGAAGGCGCACCGCGAGGGGACGAACGCGTACGACCGCAGGTCCGCCCGGCCCGCGTACGCCGCCATCGATTGCCCGGCGTTCCCCGGGCTCGCGCAGACGAGCGGCTCCACGTCGCCGCCGGCGGCGGCCCGGGCCGCCACCGCGGTCGTCGCGAGCGAGAGGCCGCGGTCGAGGACGGTCCCCGTCGGGTTGCGCCCCTCGTCTTTGACGTACACCGCGTCGACGTCGAGCTCGTCCGCGAGCCGGTCGGTGGCCACGAGCGGCGTCCCGCCCTCCCCCGCGGTGAGCGCGCCGTCGGCCGGGAACGGGAGCAGGGCGTCGAAGCGCCAGTGGCCGCGCGCGGTCGCGGGCGCGGTCCGCGCGTCGCCGCTCGCGCCGCGGGCCGCCGGGTCGAAGAGGTCGTCGGGGTCGACGGCGTCGTAGTCGTAGACCGGGTCGAGTCCGCGCGCCCGCTCGTCGTCGTCGATGGCCGCCGCGTCGGCGGTCTCGTGGACGCGTCCCGACGCCCGACTCTCCAGCCCGCGAAACGCCGGCGTGGTCTCGAAGTCTGCCATACCGAACCTTGCGGCGGCGGCGACTAATCGCTTCGCACTCGGGTGCGGATGACCGTCTCGACGAGACCCCGAACCGCGGTGGCGCGAGGCGCTGTGCGGTCGCCGTCGGGCGGGGCTTCGGAGTGGACTGTGTCGATCAGCGATTTATCAGAAGCAACGCGGCCGAGCGGCTGTGGCTTCGCCAATCGAATCGCCTCGACCCGCCGCCGCTTATAAACCCGCGACCCGATACAGCACATATGAACGGAAACGCCACGGTCGTCGGCGGCGGGCTCGCGGGGCTCGTCGCGGCGACCCGACTCGCGGAGGCGGGCGCGGACGTGACGCTGTACGAGCGACGCCCCGAGGTCGGTGGGCGCGTGCGGACGGAGACGGTCGACGGGTTCACCGTCGACCGCGGCTTCCAAGTCCTCTTCTCGAGCTACCCCGCCGTCGAGCGCGAACTGGGCGCCGACGGGCTCGACGACCTCGACCTCCGGACGTTCGCGCCCGGTGCGACGATCTGCCGGCCGGGCTCGCGCTCGACGCTCGGCGACCCCCTCCGCGACCCGCTGTCCGCGATTCCCTCGCTTTTGAACGACGAGGTCTCCTTCTCCGACAAGCTCCGGACGCTCGCGCTGCGGTACGACCTCGGAAACCGCGACGAGGGCGAGTTCTTCGCCGGGCGCGACGCCCCGATCCGCGAGTACCTCCGCGACTGGGGGTTCGCCGACGACTACGTCGAGAACTTCGTCGAGCCGTTCTACGGCGGGATCACCTTAGACCGGAGCCTCTCGACCTCGAAGCACGTCTTCGAGTACACGTTCCGCGCGATGGGCCGTGGGTCGATCGGCGTCCCCGCCGAGGGGATGGCCGCGCTCCCCGCCGCGCTCGCCGACCGCGCCCGCGAGGCGGGCGTCGAGATCGAGACCGGCGGGGACGTGGAGGCGGTCCGGATCGCCGGAGGGGGCCGGATTCCCTTCCGAACCGGAGCGGCCGACGCGGACGGTGCGACCGTGGAACTCGCGGACGGTACGACGCGCGAGACGGACGCGGTCGTCGTCGCGACCTCGCCGCCGGAGGCCCGGCGGCTCACCGGCGTCGAGTCGGCCCCGACCGAGGGCGTGCCGAACGTGACCGGGTGGTTCGCGCTCCCCGCGGGCGAGTCGTTCGAGACGGGCGGCCGGATCCTCCTCAACGCAGCCGACGAGTCGCCGAACGCGGTGGTCCCGATGTCGGAGGTCGCGCCCGAGTACGCGCCCGGCGACCGCGCGCTCCTCGCGGCGACGTTCCTCGGGCAGGAGTCGCTCGACCGCGACGAGCGCGACCTCCGCGACGACGTTCGGGACGCGCTGGACGCGTGGTTCCCCGACCGCGACTTTGGCGGCTTGGAGACCCTCGACGTCCACCGGATCCGGTTCGCACAGTTCGCGCAGCCGCCGGGCGTCCACGCCGACCTCCCGAAGCCGGACGACCCCGAGGGCCCGGTCGTCCTCGCCGGCGACTACACGGAGTGGTCGTCGATCCAAGGCGCCCTAGAGAGCGGCCGGAAGGCGGCGAACGCGGCGGGCGGGCACCTGTAGCCGGCCCGGTCGCCTCGCGGCCCCCTCACTCCTCTCGCAGGAACGCCTCCTCGCCGCGTTCCGCGACGGCCGCGAGCAGGTCGTCGCGCTGACGGCGGGTCTCGGGCGAGAGCCCGGCGAACGCGTGGTCGAACATCGCGGCGGGGTCGGCCTCAACCGACTCCGCCGCGTCGATCGCCGCGGCGACGACATCGTCCGCCTCCTCGCGGATCGCCGCGACGCCCTCGTCGTCGATGCGATCCGTCTCGCGGAGGAACGCCTCCATGCGGCCGAGCGGGTCGAGCGCGCGCCACGGGTCAACGTCGTCGGCGTCGCGATAGGCCGTCGGGTCGTCGGCGGTCGTGTGGGCGCCGAACCGGTACTCGACGAACTCGATGAGGACCGGACGCGGGTCGTCCGCGGTGCCGTTGCCGCCCACCTCGTCGCCGCCGTCGCCGTCACCGCCGCGTCGGGCACGCTCGGCAGCCTCCCGCGTGACCGCGTAGCTGGCGAGCGGGTCCATGCCGTCGGCGCGGACGCCGTCGAAACCGTACGCGGTCGCCTTCCCGGCGAAGGTGTCGCTCGCGGTCTGTCTCCCCCTCGGGACCGAGATCGCCCACCCGTTGTTGTGACAGCAGAATACCGTCGGCGTGTCAAAGACGCCGGCGAAGTTCATCGCCTCGTGGAAGTCGCCCTCGCTGGTCGCGCCGTCGCCGAAGTGGCAGGCGACGACGCGGTCCTCGTCGCGGTGGGCGAACGCCCACGCGGCCCCGACCGCGTGCGGGAGGTGGGCCGCGATGCCGATGTTCAGCGGGAAGACGTTGCCGTCGGCGATCGCTTCCGTCCCGGCCTCGTGGCCCATCCAGTAGGGGAGGTACTCGGAGAGGAGGTCGCGGACGACGGCCGCGCCGTGCTCCCGGTACTGGTAGCTTATCAGGTCGCGGTCCGCGAGCGCGTGCGTCGACCCGACGGCCGACCCCTCTTGGCCCGCGCAGGGCGCGTACGTCCCGATCCGGCCCTGTCGCTGGAGGCTGACGGCGCGCTCGTCGAATCGACGCGTGACGACCAGATCGCGGTAGATAGCGCGGAACCGCTCGTCCGAGAGGTCCGGCACCGTCGCGTCGGGCAGGGGACTCCCGTCCGGCCCGAGCACGCGATAGACGTCTTCGTCGGCGAGCGGATCGGTCGCGCCGTCGCCGGCGTCGTCGACGCCGTTCTCGTCCATGCGCAACGAGTGTGCGCCGCAGTCACAAGGAGTTAGCGGTCGCGGCGGCCTCCGACGCCCGCCGGCTCCGTCGCCGGAGGTGCGTGATCGGGAGCCCGACGAGGACGCCGGCGACGGCGACCGCGCCGAGTACGAACCCGACCAGCAGCCGCACGGGCCCGGCGGCGAGCATCTCGAGTCCCCAGATGACCACGAACCACGCCGTCCAGAGCGCGCCGGTGAGGAGCGCGGTGAGCAGCCCGAAGGCGGCCCCACGGAGATACGTGGGCGCGTCCGGCCGCTCGACGAGGGCCCACCAGACGAGCGTCCCGACGACGAGCGCCGGGGTCGCGAGGAGCGGCATCCCGGCCGCGGGCGGGAGACCGACCACGTCGGCGAACAGGCCGAGTACGTCGGCGAGCAGCAACGCAGTGAGGGCGGCGCAGCCGAGCGCGTACACGCCGGCGTAGAGCGACCACCGCCGAGCGGCGGTGAAGCGGGAATCGGCGGGGAGGGCAGTTTTCATGTCGTATTTCCCCGAGCGCCGGGCTAAATGTCTTCCCGTTGTCCGGTCGCCGGTCACCGGACCGTGGTCGTCACCTCGAACGGGTACGCCCCGCTTTCGCTCGGGGCCTGTCCCGAGACGTCCCACGGGACGAAGAACAGGCCGCGGGCCGCGACGCGGTCCGGCTGTCGGAGCCGGTTTCAGGGCGTGATCACGGCACGGCCGTCGATCTCGCGGTGTTCGAGCTTCTCGGCGACCGCGTTGATCTCGCCGAGGTCGTACCGGCTGGTGTGGAGGTCGACATCTCCCTGCTCGACGAGCGCGACGAGCTCCTGAAGCTCCGCGTACCGCCCGACGATGTTGCCGACGAAGGAGAACTCGCCGTTCACCAGCGCCTGCGACGGCTCGTGGACGTGCCCGCCGTAGCCGATGACGTGGTGGTCGCCGCCGCCGGCGGTGATGTCCGGCGCGTAGGCGGTCGTCACGTCCTCGCCGACGAAGTCGAGCACCTGCGCGGCGCCCGTGCCGTCGGTGATCCCCGCTATCTCGGCCGCCACGTCGGCCTCGCTCGGGTTCACCAGGTGGTCCGCGCCGTAACTGTTCGCCAGGTTCAGCGCCGACTCCTTCAGGTCGACGGCGGTGATCTTTGCCGCGCTCATCGCGTTCAGGCACTGGAGCCCGATGTGACCGAGCCCGCCGACGCCGATGACGACGGCGTGGTCGCCGGGGTTCAGCTCCGCGACCGCCTTCTTGGCCGCGTGGTACGCGGTGATGCCGGCGTCCGCGTGCGGCGCGATATCGATCGGTTCGACCCCGCTCGGCAGCGGGATGACCGCTCGTTCGCTGGTGTGGAGATACTCGGCGAAGCCGCCGTCGTGAGTCAGCCCGTTGAACGCGCTGTTCTCGCAGTGCATCGTCTCGCCGAGCCGGCAGGGGCGACAGGTCCCGCAGGTCTGTACCGGGTGGCAGATCACCGGGTCGCCGGCGGAGACGATCTCGACGTCCTCGCCCGTTTCGACGACCGTCCCCGCGTTCTCGTGGCCCAGCGTCAGCGGCAGTTCCTGCGGGACGTACTCGGCCCACATCCCCTCGATGATGTGGTTGTCCGTCTGGCACCAGCCCGCGCCCTCGACCTCGACGACGACGTCGTCCGGCCCCGTCGCCGTCGGCCGGTCGACCTCGTCGATGGTGAGCCCCTCGCGCATGTCGTCGGTGTACTCGTGGAGTCTGGCTGCTTCCATGTGGGAACGGTTCGCACCGCGTGAATCATAAACGTTCGTTATAGTCTCTCGCCCGACGAGAGGGCGAGGAGATCCACGTCGCCGGCGGTGGGGTTCACCCGTGACACCCTCGGCGAGGCGCTCCCGTGTTTGTCCGGTGCTGTACGCACGGCGGGGCAGAAGCGCTCACAACAGCCGGCGGAACTCGCCGAGCGGCGGGAACCGGAGGGCCTCTTCCGCGTCGCCCGCATCCGCACCGCGGCCCGAGCCCTCCGACGGGGAGTCGACCACGACCGGCGCGAGGCGGTCCGCGTCAGTCACGAGCGGGGAGTCGAACGCGTCGGTCCGCATGTCGTTGACCGCCACGCCCGGCGCGAGGCGGGTGAACGCGGGCAACACGAGGAGGTCGCCCCCGCGGTACGTTCCGGGGCCGCGGAGGAAGCAGGGCCGGCGGTCGCCCTCGATCTCGATCGTCGGGTGGACGTGGCCGATCACGTAGCGGTCGGCGTCGGTCGAGGGCGACTCGTGCCCGTGACAGACGACCGTTCTCGCGACGTGCGTGGCGTCGGCGTCCCGGTCGCCGCTCTCGCTCAGAACGAGCTCCTCGCGGGCCCGCCCGTCCCAGCGGCTCGGCAGGGCGGTGTCGTGGTTGCCGGCGACGAGTTCGAGGGCGGCGCCGCGCGTCTCGCATGCGTCGCGGAGGGCGTTCAGTGTGCCGAGGGTCCTGTCCGTGACTCGGTCGAAGGTGTGGACCACGTCGCCGGCGACGGCCACGGTTCCGGGATCGAACCGGTCGAGGAGGGTTCCGAGCCGGTCGGTGAGGTCCGCGCGCTCGCCGAGCGGGAGCGAGACGGCGGACGCCTCGCCGCGGCCAACGTGGAGGTCGGCGACGACGAGGGCGTCGGCTCCCGGGAGGTAGACAGCGCGGTCCGCGAACGTCGGCCCCGACTCGTGAGCGCGGTCGCTCACCGCCCGTACCCGGACGAGCGCTCGCGGCGACGGCCCGCGTCGCGGTCCGCGTCGCCGCCGCCCGGGCTCGGTCCGCCGTCCGCGTGGTTGCGGGCGGTCGCGTACGCCTCGCGGACACGGCGGAACGACTCCTCGTCACCGCCCTGGTCCGGGTGCGTCTCCTTGACGCGCTCGCGGTACGCGCCCTTCACCGCGTCGACGTCGGCGTCGCGGTCGAGGCCGAGCTCGTCGAACGCGTCGCCGACGGGGTCCGCGCGGCCGGCGCGGCCGCGAGCGGTCGAGCGCCCGGCGGCCCGGTCGGCGCCGAATCGCCCGCCGAAGCCGCCGGCGCCGGACCGGCCGCCGTCCGAACCGGACGAGTCGTCGGTCGCCCAGTCGGGCTCGTCCACGTCGAACGGGAGCCGGCGACCGAGCCCGCGGCCGGGCATCTCGTGTTCACAGAGGACGGTGTAGACGCCTTCGCCCTCCAGCCGGAAGTAGTCGTGCGCGTCGAAGGTGATCGCGACCCCGCGGTCCGGGAGGTAGAAGGGGACCGACACGCCGTCGAACGCGCGGTCCTCGTCAAAGCGCTCGCCGGCGGCGTTCAGGTACGTCCGGATCTCGCGGCGGCGGCGGTCGTCGCCGGCGGCGCCGCGGCCGCCGGTCGACGCGGCGGGTGCCGGGACGAACCGGTCCCCGAGGTAGAACGCGAAGGCGACCACGGCGGTGGCGACCCCGCCGAGACCAACTCCCCAGAGGACCCACCGCGGCACCAGGCTCGTGAACTCGGCGAACACACCCGCCGTAGCGGCTCCGCGGTAATCAACCTCCCGCCGCCGGTCGGCGGCGACGCTCGGCGGTGACAGTCGGCGGCGGATCGCGAGGAGAAACGCGGTGAGGCGGTCGACCGACTCAGAGCATCCCTTTCGCGTCGAGCCCGTCGATGATGTCGTCGACGAGCGACTCGGCGTCGTCGTAGGGGAACTCCTGTTCGCTGCCGAGCTTCGCCGCCATCTCCATCGCGGTGAAGCTCACGTCGCCGGCCTCGAACTTCGTCGCCGGACCGTCCGGGAGGGCCGGGACGAGGTCCATCTGGTTCTCGACGGGGAAGTCTGCGCCGCCGAAGGCGTCCATGAACTGTTCGCGAAGTTCCGCTTTCACGTCGCTCATACACACGACATCCCGAGAGCGACCGCAAAAGGGTTGCGGAACAACGATAAACGTATTTAGGGTTGTCGGATGCGCGCTCGCCGACGCGGCGGGGTCGACCGGTGGAGCGGTCCCGAAGGCCGACGGTCGTGCCGGATCCTGCGGACCTTTGTCGCTGGCGCGTCAGGTGGGCGCATGGCGCGCGAGTTCGACTTCGACCTGCTCCGAGAGCTGACCGAGGCCCGCGGCGTCCCGGGCTACGAGGACGACGTGCGCGACATCGTCCGCCGCGAGTTCGCCGACAGCGCCGACCGCGTCCGGACCGACGCGATGGGAAACGTCGTCGGGACGATCGAAGGCGACTCGGATTACTCGGTCGCGGTCGCGGCCCACATGGACGAGATCGGCTTCATGGTCCGGCACGTCACCGACGAGGGGTTCGTCCAAGTCGACCCCCTCGGCGGGTTCGACGCCCGCGTCCTGCGCGCACAGCGCGTCACCGTCCACGGCGACGAGGACCTGACGGGCGCCATCGGCTCCGTCCCGCCGCACACGCTCACGGAGGAGCAGCGGGAGAAGGACGACGAGGTGAAGGACGTGTTCATCGACCTCGGTCGCGACGCGGAGGCGGTCGAGGAGTCGGTGAGCGTCGGCGACCTCGTCACCCTCGACCAGACCACGACGCGTATGGGCGACCGAGTCACCGGGAAGGCGCTCGACGACCGGATCTGCGTGTTCGCGATGCTGGAGGCCGCCCGCCGGATCGACGACCCGGCCGTGACGATCCACTTCGCGGCGACCGTCCAGGAGGAGGTCGGGCTCCGGGGTGCGAAGGCGCTCGGCGTCGACATTGACCCGGACCTCGCCGTCGCTCTCGACGTCACCGTCGCCAACGACGTGCCGCAGGTGGGCGACCCGGCCGACGCCGTCACCGACCTCGGCGAGGGGACAGCGGTGAAGCTGAAAGACTCCTCGGTGATCGCCAGCCCGAAGGTCCACAGCCGACTCACGGAGGTCGCCGAGGACGAGGGGATCGACCACCAGCACGAGGTGTTGCCCGCGGGCGGCACCGACACCGCGGGGTTCCAGAACACGGCGGGCGCGAAGCCCGTGGGCGCGATATCGATCCCGACGCGGTACCTCCACACCGTCACCGAGACGGCCGACGGCGGCGACGTGGAGGCGACGGTCGACCTGCTGACGGCCTTCTTGGAGTCCGAGACGGGCGATCACGACTACACGCTCTGAGGCGAAGTTAGTCGTCGCCGGGCGCGGCCGGACCCGGATCTCGGGCCGCGCGGTGCGCCCCGCGCGCCTGCCACGCGAACCCGGTGGTCGCGAACGCGATGAAGCCGGCCGCGAGCAGGAACCCGGTCTCGGTGGTCGTCCAGTCCATCGTGGTCCCGACGAGCACCGGCCCGACGACCTGTCCGACCTTCCACGAGACGGAACGGAGGCTCATCGCGCTCGCGACGGAGTCGTACGCCTCGCCCTCGTCGACGAACAGCGACATGCTCGCCGGCAGCCGGATCGAGTCGGCGACCCCGAGCAGCGAGTAGGCGGCGAACAGCGCGAAGAAGGCCCCGCCGAGCGTCTGGGAGTCGCCGAGGTACGAGACGGTGACCGGCGCGACGGTCCCGTCGAAGTACGCCGCGAGGGGGATGATCGCCGTGCCGACCCCGTACAGGAGCGCGCCGACCGCGACGAACAGGTAGGTGCGGTCGTAGCGGTCGGTGAGGTCCCCGACGAACCCCTGCGTGAGCGCCTTCGTCGCCTTCCCGCCCGCCATGATCCAGCCGATGGCGAACGCGGAGATGCCGAACGTCGTCCGGGCGTAGATCGGGAGGAAGATGATCACCGCCATCTTGCCGACGCTGAACGTGAACCGGAAGAAGACGAGCGCGCGCAGCATCGGGAGGCCGAGCAGCGACCGGAACGTCTCGACCCCGCCGGCGTCCTCGGGGTCCTTCCGGCCGCCGGGGTTGTCGCGCAGGAACGCGAACACCAGCACGAACGCGGCGAGCGTGACGGCGGTCAACACGACGTACGTCTCGGAGAAGCCGTAGGCGTACAGGAGGTAGCCGCCGACCAGGTCGCCCGCGAGCGACGAGAAAGAGGCGAACTGGTTGTACGAGCCGAGCCAGCGACCCTGCTCGTCGTCAGGGCTGATCTCGCCGATCACCGTCGCGCCCGTGATCCAGAGGACGCTCGCGCCGAGCCCCTGGACCATCCGCACGAGGATGATGTGAACGGAGCTGTCGACCAGCGCGAAGCCGACGAAGACGCCGACGTTGATTAGGAAGCCGCCGAGCAGCCACCGCTTCGCGTTGCCGGTGTCCACCCACCGGCCCAAGGGGAGGACGATGACGAGCTGGACGACGGCGAACGCGGTGCCGAACAGCCCCTCGATGAACCCCGTGGTCCCGAACAGGTCGGCGTACAGCGCGAGGGCGATGAGGATCGTCGAGTACGCCTGACTGCGGGCGAACGCGGTCCCGGCGAGCGCCGCGAACTCGCGGTCTCCGAGCAGCCGTACCGAGTTGCCGAACTGCGCCACGGTGGTCTCCGTCCGGAGATAACGAGACTGGGAGAGAAAAGCGGCGCAGATCCGGCGGTCCGCGTGGGGTTATCGTTTCAAAATTTCGATACGAAAGGCGGGCGCGGCCGGTGTCCTCTCCGCCGGGACGCCCGTCCGACCCGATCGGCATCGCGGGCCGCACACGGTACAACGACAGGGTCGCGCGGTGCCGACCCGGGGCGCGCAGGTTCTCAGACTGTAACAACGTCCGGTTGCTTAATACGAAAGCGTAGATGAATTCGACTACATTCGTATGCGTCGTCGACAGTACGTGCGGGCGCTCGGTCTCGGCGGTGTCGCCTCGCTGGCGGGCTGTGCGGAGCAGACCGAGGAGCCCGCCGCCCGCCGCGGCTCGGTGACGCTCGCCACCGCCACCACGGCGTACGACAGCGGGCTGCTCCCCGTGCTGAACCGCGGGTACGCAGACCGGTTCGGAGCGTCCGTGGAAGCGGTCGTGCGCGGGACCGGCGCGTCGCTCCGCACCGCCCGCGACGGGGACTGCGACGTGGTGCTCGTCCACGCCCGGCCGCTCGAGGACGAGTTCATCGCCGAGGGGCACGGGATCAACCGGCGCAGGGTGATGGTCAACGACTTCCTGCTCGTCGGCCCGCCCGACGACCCGGCGGGTGCCGCCGGAAGCGACCCGCTGGCGGCGTTTCGGGCGATCGCCGAGACGGAGGCGACGTTCCTGTCGCGGGGCGACCGGTCGGGGACGCACATCCGCGAGCTCCGGATCTGGGACGAGGCGGGGCTCAGTCCCGGTGGCGAGTGGTACCGCGAGACCGGTCAAGGGATGGGCGAGACGCTGACCACCGCCCGGCAGTCGGGCGCGTACACCCTCGTCGACCGCGGCACTTTCCTCGCCGTCGGCGACGACGGCGTCCTGGCGCGGCACGTCGAGTCCGGAATCGACGACCCGCCGCCGCTGCTGCGGAACGAGTACGCCGTCATCCCGGTCAACCCCGCTCGGCACGACGTGGCGTACGCGCGGGCCATGTCCTACGTCGGCTACCTCACCGGCCCCGGACAGTCGCGGATCGAGGAGTTCCGGGTCGACGGGGAGCGGGCGTTCCGTCGGCTCGCCCGCTCGCCCGAGCCCGAGTTCGAGCAGTACGTCCCGAGCGACTGGGAGGGGTGACCCCTAATCGTGCCGGAAGCAGCGCGACCCGGTGAACGCCATCGCCATGTCGCGCTCGTCGGCGGCGGCGATCACGTCCTCGTCGTTGACGGAGCCGCCGGGCTGGATGACGGCCTCGATGCCCGCGTCGGCCGCCTCCTCGACCGCGTCCGGGAACGGGAAGAACGCGTCCGAGGCCATCACGGCGCCATCGGCGGACTTCCCCTCCGCGTCCTTCTCGGCCTTCATCGCCGCGAGCGTCACGGCGTCGACCCGGGACACCTGCCCCATGCCGACGCCCACCGTCTCGGTGCCCGTCGCGAAAAGGATCCCGTTCGATTTCACGTGTTTCAGCGTCTTCCAGGCGAACAGCATCGTCTCGACCTGCTCGTCGGTCGGCTCGCGCTCGGTGACGACCTCCAGGTCGGCGGCGGTCGGCGACTGCCGGTCGCGCTCCTGGACGAGGCGGCCGCCGACGACCGGCTTCTCCGTGAACCGCTCCGAGAAGCGGTCGTCGCCCGCGCCGAGCGGACCCACGTCGAGGACGCGGAGGTTCTTCTTCTCCCGGAGCACGTCGAGCGCGCTGTCGGTGTAGCCGGGCGCGACGACGACCTCCTTGAACGAGTCGGCGACCGCCGTGGCGGTGTCGGCGTCGCACTCGCGGTTCAGCGCGACGATGCCGCCGAACGCGGACTTCGCGTCCGTGCGAAGCGCGCGATCGTACGCGTCCGCGAGGTCCGACCCGACCGCGCAGCCCGCGGGGTTGGTGTGTTTGATCACCGCGGCCGCGGGCTCGTCGAACTCCTTGACGAGGTTCAGCGCGGCGTCGGCGTCGTTGTAGTTGTTGTACCCCATTCCCTTCGCGCCGGGGTTCAGCTGGGCGGCGTCGACGACGCTCGCCTCCTCGCAGCCGTCGTCGACGTACAGCGCGGCGTCCTGGTGGGGGTTCTCGCCGTACCGCAGCGTGGCGGTGCGCTCCTCGGAGACGAAGCGTCGCTCCGGGAAGTCGCCGCCCACGTCGCCCGCGACCGTGACGCGCTCCGGGCTCCCCTCGTCGTCCCGCTCGACGGTCACGCGGTCCTCGGCGAACCAGCGGACCGCCCGCGGGTACGCCGCGAACTCGGCCTCGCGAAGGACGCGCGCCTTCAGCGAGTCGGCGTCGTCGTCCTCGTACACCGGGATCGGTTCCTGGGTGACGACCGGCCCGGCGTCGACTTCCTCGGTGACGACGTGGACCGTACAGCCGGTCGTCCGAACGCCCGCGTCCAACACCTGCTCGTGGGCGTCGGTGCCGGGGAACGACGGTAGCAGCGAGGGGTGGACGTTCAGCGTCGTCGGGACGGCGTCGAGGAACTCGTCGGTGAGCACGCGCATGTAGCCGTCCAGGCAGACGAGGTCGACGTCGTAGTCGGAGAGGCGCTCGACGACCCGACGCTCGTGCGACTCGCGCGATTCGCCTTCCTCGCGTTCGACGACCTCGGTCGGGATCCGGCGCTCGGTCGCGGCCTCCAGCACCGGCGCCTGCTCGCGGTTCGTCAGGACGACCGACAGCTCCGCGCCGCCGGGCGCGGCGTCGGCGATGTGTCTGAGGTTCCGTCCCCGGTTGCTCGCGAGTCCCGCGATCTTCATACGCGAACGTCCGACCGATGGGGTATATCGATTGCGGTCCGCACCGCTGTTGTATCCACATCTGCGGATCGGAACGGGCGTCTCGTGCGACCCGACGGCGGTTCGGATCCACGTCCGTGCGTCACCCTATCGACACGCTTTTGCTGGCGCCGCGGGCAGTCGCGGACATGACCGACGACTCCGAACCGACGGCGGACGACGCCATCGCGGGGCTGTCCCGGGCGGACCCGCTCGCGGCCGTCTCGCCGCTCGACGGCCGCTACGCAGACCGGACGGCGCCACTGTCCCCGTACGCGAGCGAGGCCGCGCTGATGCGCGCCCGGACCCGCGTCGAGGTCGAGTACCTGCTCGGGCTGGGCGCGCTCGACGCGACGCCGATCGCCTTCGACGAGGCGACCGCGGCGGCGCTCCGCGAGGGGTACGGGGCGTTCGACGCCGAGGACGCGCGGCTGGTCAAGGCCCTCGAGACCGAGGGGGCCGCGGGGTACGACGCGACCAACCACGACGTGAAGGCGGTCGAGTACTTCCTCCGCGTCCGGCTGGCGGACATCGCGGAAGGCCCCGACGCGCCGCTCGACGACGCGGAGTCGCTGTACCCGTGGATCCACTTCGGGCTCACCAGCGAGGACGTGAACAACCTCGCGCAGCGCCTCCTGCTCAAGCCCGCGGTGAGCGAGGTGATCGTCCCCGCGGTCCGCGCGGTTCGCGACGCCTTAGTCGAGCTGGCACACGAGTACCGCGACGCGCCGATGCTGGCGCGCACCCACGGCCAGCCGGCGACGCCGACCACGTTCGGCAAGGAGCTGGCGGTGTACGCCGCGCGGCCCGGCCGCGCGCTCGGCCGGATCGTCGTCGCGAACGAGGACCTCTCCGGGAAGCTCGCGGGCGCCTCGGGCACCTACGCGGCCCACCGCGCCGCCTACCCCGAGGTGGACTGGCGGGCGTTCTCCGCGTCGTTCGTGCGCGGCCTCGACCTCGAACACACCGCGCTCGCGACGCAGGTGAACCCCTGCGACGACCTCGCTGCGCTGTTCGACGCGCTGCGGGGCGTCAACAACGTCCTCCTCGATCTGGACCTCGACGCGTGGCTCTACGTCTCCGACCGATACCTCGGGCAGGAGGCCGTCGAGGGCGAGACGGGGTCGTCGACGATGCCTCACAAGGTGAACCCGATCGACTTCGAGAACAGCGAGGGGAACCTCTCGGTGGCGAACTCGGACCTGACGTTCCTCGCCGACTACGTGACGAGCTCGCGGCTTCAGCGCGACCTCTCCGACTCGACGGTCAAACGCAACGTCGGCGCCGCGCTGGCACACTGCCTGATCGGCTACTCGAAGGCCGCGGACGGGCTCGCGACGGTCGTCCCGAACGAGACCGTCATGCGCGAGGAGCTCGACGCGACCCCCGAGGTGATCGGCGAGGCCGTCCAGACGATCCTGCGCCGCGAGGGCGACACCGAGGCCTACGAGCGCGTGAAGGCGCTCTCGCGCGGCCGGTCGGTGACGCTCGACGACTTCCGGGAGCTGTTCGCGGACCTCGACGTCGACGACGAGGTCCGCGCGGAACTGGCGGCGCTGACGCCCGCCGGCTACACCGGGCTCGCCGACGAGCTCGTCGACGGGGTCGGCGACGCGGGCGGGTCGACGAACGAGTAGCGACGCTTCAGCGCTTGCGAACGTCGATCTCTCGCGTCGCGATCCCCTCGTGGTCGACGAGGCGGCGGTACTCCGCGGCGAGGGCTGTCGCGTCGATCGCTGTCGGTCCGGCGTCGGGACGGACGGGGGAGCCGATCCGGACGTACGTGACGGACACGTCGTCGAGGGCCGCGTCCAGCGAGAGCGCGAGCCCCTGGGCGGCCGGCGCGACCGCTCCCCACTCGACTTGCGCCGTCACGGGCGGCTCCGCGAACGTCGTCCCGCTGAAGAGGACGGTCCCCTCGGTCTCGCGGAGGTCCGGCAGCGCCGCGCGGACGCACGCCATCGACCCGGCGACGCGCACGTCGAAGAGTTCGCGGAGCCGGTCGGCGCTCGCGTCGTCGACCGGGTTCCCGCCGCCGCCCGACGCGTTCAAGACGAGCACCTCCGCGGGACCGAGCTCGTCGCGAACGCGTTCGAGGGCCGCCTCAACGGCAGCGTCGTCGGTCACGTCGGTCGGGATCGCGACGGCGTCCCCGCCGAGGTCCGCAGCGAGCGTGCGCACGTACTCCTCGGAGCGCGCCAGCAGCGCGACCGCGAACCCGTCGTCGTGGAAGCGCCGCGCGACGGCGGCCCCGATTGTCGGGCCGACGCCCGCGATCACGGCGACTCGCGTCATACCTGATCGGGGCGGCCGGCAATCATATACGTTGGGTTGCGGCGGGTGAGGGCACAAGGTGTTTACCGCTCGCTCGCGGATCCGGGCCCGATGCCCTCCGAAACCGACGACGAGACGTACTCGATATTCGGCGACGACGAACTGATCGAGAACGAGGCCGATGACGAGCGCGAAAACCGGCGAAACGACTCCGGCGGCCGCGGCGACGGGTCCGGGCCCGACGACCGCCGCGACTCGCTCGGCGGGAGCGGCGAGGACGGCTGCCCGAAGTGCGGCGGCACGGAGACGGAGACCGACGAGATCGCCACCAGCGGGACGGGACTCACCAAGATGTTCGACGTCCAGAACCGGAGCTTCGTGGTCGTCTCCTGTGCGAACTGCGGCTACTCCGAGCTGTACAAGGGCCAGTCGTCGGGCAACGCGATCGACTTCTTCCTCGGGTAGGCCGCGGGGTGACGACGGACGGCCCGAACCCCCGCCGAGCGATCGACTTTTCTCGGGAGCGCAACCAGCCGCGGTATGGTCTCCGTCCGACCGCTCGCGTCCCTCCCGGTCGTCGCCGCCCCCGCCCGGTACCCGTACGCCCGGCGGTTCGGCGAGGTGAATGGTGACCCGGTGCTCTGGACGATCGACGCCGCGCCCGAGGCCGCCCTCGCGACCGCGCTCGGGATCGTCGGCCTGCTCGCGGTCTCCACCTGACGAACCTGATCGCGGGCGGCGCCCGGCTGGTGGCCGTCGCGCTGCTCGGCGCCGAGGCCGGGACGGACGTCGGCGCCGCGAGCGACGGCGACGCGTCACGGTCGACCGGGGAACGGAGACGCGCGGCGCCGCCGACCGCGAGCGCGATGTCCCGGTGCGCGACGCCGGGGAACAGGCCGACGCGGGCGAGACCGCTGACGCGGGAGCGAACAGCGAGGCGGACGGGCCGGACGCCGACGACTTCGAGTTCGGCGATGACCTCGCCGATCCGCACGCGGGCCATACGGGAGGCGACGCCGACGGCCGTCGGGACGGGCGCGACTGACCCGCCCGGAGCGCTTATTCGCCTCCGAGCGTCAGGACGGACATGGCTCCGACGCTCGTGAGCGCGGCCGTGGGGGCGCTGCTCGCGGCCGCGCTGCTGGGCGACGCGTTCGATCGGCGCGCGGTCGCGGTCGTCGTCGCCGCCGCGGTCCTCCCCGGCCTCGACGCCGCCGCGAGCCTCGCCGTCCCCGGCGCGACGAACGCCCTCCTCCACGCCGTCTGGGCGCCGCTTCTCGCCGGCGGACTGCTCTACTGGGACGGGGAACTGCGCTCGGCGTCGACCCTCCGCGAGCAGGGCGGCCCCCGAGCGGTTCGGGTCGCGTGGGTCGCGCTCGCGTCGTTCGTCGTCGCCGGGGTCGGCGCGACGCTGTTCGCGGGCGAGGGCGCGGCGCTCCTCTACCCGCTGGAGGACGCGCGCTACCTCGTCCGCGGTCGATTGGTGTTCTCGACTCAGGAGGGGGTCGTCCAGACGTTCCTGACCCCGGGCGCGACGGGGGCGGGGATCCTGCCGATCGAGCGCGTCGGCGGGGCGGTCGCCGACCCGGTCTCCTCGTGGATCAACCCCGACGGGCGACCGGGGTTCGATCCGGGTGCCGACCGCGAGTTCCGGTTCGTCGAGGCGGGGTGGCAGTTAGTCGTCGTCGCCGCCGCGGCCGCGACGCTCGCCGTCCGGTTCCGGTTCCGCGGCGAAGGCGCGGGGGTGAGCCGCTGAATGCCCTCGACAGTCGTCCACGCCGGGTTCGCGCTGCTGCTCGCGGCGGGACTGCTCGGGGCCTACTACGACCGGCGTGCGCTCGCGGTCCTGCTCGTCGTACTTGTCCTGCCGGAGGCGGACAGCTTCCTCGGGCCGATCATGCCCGGCGCGCACCGCACGGTCGGGCACAACTTCGTCTTCCCCGCGGTCGTGGCGCTGGCGCTGTACGTCGACACGCGGGTCCGGGAGCGGTCGTGGCTCCGGGACCGGCTCTCGCCGCGGTGGATCGCGGTCGCGTGGGTCGCGCTGTGCGTCCACGCGTTCGCGCACGTCGCGATCGACTGGACCCACCTCGACGGGGTGAACGCGTTTTGGCCGCTCCGCGACCGGTTCTTCCAGCTGGACGGCAAGGCGGTCTACTCGACGGCCGACGGGTTTGTCCAGACGTTCGTCGACGTGCGGGTCGACCCCGAAAGCGGGTCGCGGACCGTCGACGCGGGCGCGGGCGGCACCAGCGAGTCCGTCCACGTCAACAACCCAGTCCAGCCGCGCGACCCGGACGTCGACGTCGAGGAGCCTGTCGACCGGCGCTTCCCGATCGCGAACAGCGGGTGGCGGCTCTACCTGATCGGGCTCGGGCTGTTCGCGCTCGTCGCCCGGCGGTTCCAAGGCGACGGCGTCGCGGACGACGCCTGACGGCCCCCCGAGATCCGGGGGACTGCGGCGCCCCTAACATGGTATGACCGCAGGGTAAACGGTCTCGGACGCGTAGCGAGACGTAATGACACCCCAACCGGACGCGGACCTATTGGAGGCGACCGAGCCGCTGGCCGGGGAGTCGATCGCCGTCGTCGGCGCCGGCTTCGGCGGGCTCTCGACGGCCTCGTACCTCGCCGACGCCGGGGCGGATGTGACGGTGTTCGAGCGCAACGAGCACCCCGGCGGGTACGCCGGGCGGATCGAGCGCGACGGGTTCCGTATCGACACCGGCCCGTCGTGGTACCTCATGCCGGAGGTGTTCGACCGGTTCTTCGAACACTTCGGGCGATCGACGGACGACTACTACGACCTGGTCGAGCTCGACCCGCTGTACGAGGTGATCTGGAAGGACGGCGACCGCGCGTCGATGCCGGCCGACCGCGAGGGACAGAAGGCGCTGTTCGAGTCGTACGAGTCCGGCGCGGGCGACGTGCTCGACGACTACCTCGCCGACGCCGCGGAGGCGTACGAGCTCGGGATGGACCGGTTCGTCTACCCGAGCCGGTCGCGGCTGCGCGACATGGTCGACGCCGACGTGCTCCGGTCCGGGCGGGCGCTGCCGAAGCTCCGCGAGATGGACGACTACGTCGGCGACTACTTCGACAGCGAGAAGCTCCGCCAGATCGCGGAGTACAAGCTGGTGTTCCTCGGGGGGTCGCCGTACAACACGCCCGCGATCTACACGCTGATGAGCCACGTCGACATGAACCTCGGCGTCTACCATCCGACCGGCGGGATCGCGAGCGTCGTCGACGCGATGGCCGACCTCGCGCGCGACCTCGGGGTCACGATCCGGACGAACGAGCCGGTGACCGCGATCGAGCCGTCGGTGCCGGCGGCGACGCCGACGTTCACCGTGGAGACGGAGCGACGCGCGATGGGCGAGTCCACCGCGGCGGCGCGGTCGGCGCGCTTCGACCGCGTCGTGGCGAACGCGCCGCCGCCGCACGTCGAGCGCGACCTCCTCCCGAGCGGGACGGTCGACCGCGAGTCGTACTGGGAGTCGCGGACGTACGCGCCTTCCGCGTACCTCTCGTACATCGGCGTCGAGGGGGACGTTGACCTCGACCACCACACGCTGGTGTTCCCGACCGACTGGCGGCCGCACTTCGACGACATCTTCGACGAGCCGGCGTGGCCCGACGACCCCGCATACTACGTCCACGTCCCGTCGAAGACGGACCCCGAGGCGGCGCCCGACGGGCACGAGGCCGTCTTCCTGCTCGTCCCGCTGGCGGCCGGGTTGGAGGACGACCCCGAGACGCGCGAGCGGTTCCGCGACCTGGTGTTCGACGACCTCGCCGAACACGCCGGCGTCGACTTCCGCGAGCGGATCGTCTTCGAGGAGACCGCCTGCGTCTCCGACTTCCGGCAGCGGTTCAACGCGCCCCGTGGCACGGCGCTGGCGCTGTCGCACACCCTCGAACAGACGGGGCCGCTCCGCCCCGCCCACCGCGCCCCCGGCGTCGACGGCCTCTACTACGTCGGCGCGTACACCAACCCCGGCATCGGGATGCCGATGTGCCTGCTCAGCGGCGAACACGCCGCCGAGGCGGTCGTCGAGGACGCGACCGGCGGGGGCGTGCTCCCGTCCGTCGTCCCCACGTCGACGCTGCGGTGAGGGGCGCGTTCGGGGGCGATTTTACTTGACGCCCGCGTCCGGCCCGTCGATCGGCTCCGGCTCTTGGACCGCGACCCAGTGCGTGACGGTCCCCGCGTCCCCGAACAGCGGCCGCAGCGTGACGCGGTTCGCGAAGGGAGTACCGTCCCGGCGACGGTTGCGGAGTTCGACGGTGACCGCGGACCACGTCGACAGCGCCTCGCGGAAGTCCGCGCGGGGGTCGGCGGCGGCGTCCGGATCCTGAAACAGCCGGGGGTTCCGACCGCGGAGCTCGTCGAGCCCGTAGCCGGTCCACTCGCGGAACCAGCGGTTGACGTAGACGATCGGCGTGTCGCGGTACGCCGGGCCGGTGAGCGTGAGGCCGAGGGGGAGGTCGTCGAGCGCGCGGACGCGGTCGACGAACAGCGCCTCGCGCTCCCGCTCGGCGGGGGCGTCCGAGTGCGTCGGGAGCGTCACGCCGTCGAGGTCGTACTCGTCGGTCAGCGCAGAGAGGCGTGTCCGGAAGGCCCCGCGGTCGGCGTCGATCGCCGCGAGCACGTCGCTTCGAAGCGTCACGTGTGCGGTTAGGCGCGGACGGACAAGCGCGTGTCGTTCCGTGAGATGGGGAGCACGGAACCGACCGGACGCCGGTCGCGACCGCCGAGCGGGGCGGGTGAGTGGAACGAACGTTATGTGCGTCCGGGTCGGAGGCTGTGATCACTGATGCGTGAGACCACCGCCGTCCTCGCGGTCGCGCTGCTCGTCGCGCTCGCCGGCTGCGGCGGGCTCGGCGGGGAGCTGGCCGGCCCCCCCGGAGACCCGTCACCGTCGATCGAGTCCGTCTCCGCCCCGGAGTCGCTCGGCCACGACGAGCGGGCGACGGTCGCGGCGACCGCGCGGTGGGAGGGGCTCGCGGGCGACGGCGGATCCGCGGGCGAGGGGGGTTCGGCCGCGGGACTCGACCCGGTTCGGGTGACGGTCCGGGTCGGTGACGCGACGTTGGTCGCCGAGAACCGGTCTGTCCCGGCGAACGGGACGCTGACGGTGACGGCCGGCGTCGACGCCGCGGCGCTCGACCCGGGCGAGTACGACCTGACGGTGACCGTCGGCGGGGCGACGGCGACCCGCTCGATCGTCGTCGAAGAGGCCCGCGCGGCGACGTTCGCGGTCTCCGCGATCGACGCCCCCGACAGCGTCGAGTACGGCGGAGACCTCTCGGTGGCGGCGGCGGTGAGGAACGTCGGCGACCGGGCCGGGACCCAGACGGTCCGGATCCGGTACGGCGCGGGAGCGAGCGCGAACCGGACGGTCGCGCTCGACGGCGGCGCGGAGCGCCGAGTGTCTGTCACGTTCGCGGACGTGCGACGCGACGGCGGCGCCCACCCGCTGGTCGTGACCACCGCGAACCGGACGCGGGAGCGCGCGGTCGCGCTGTCGCACCCGAGCCCGTACGGGGAGACGACGCTGGGCCTCTACGCCGACGACGCGGCGGTCGACCGGAACGTCTCCGGCGTCGCGGCGGCCGCGACGGGGTACTGGGAGCGGAACGACGAGCGCTACCTCGGCTATCCCGTCGCCTACGAGCGGGTGAGCGACGAGTCGCGGGCGGACGTCGTTCTCCGGTTCGACCGCGTGGAGCGCTGCGGCGTCGAGGGCAACGACACGCGGTACTTCGGCTGCGCGGACCTGCTCGTCGACGAGCCGCGGACGCCGATGACCGCGACCGTCGATCCCCGGGTCTCCGACGCGGACATGAACGCGACGATCATCCACGAGCTCGGCCACGTTCAGGGGCTCGAACACGGCGAGGAGCCGGCCGGGCTGATGAACGCGACGAGCACGCTCGCGACGCATCGGCCCTTGAAGATCCACTTGCGCGACGACGACGGCGCGGTCACGGGGCCCGTCGAGGACGAGGTGGCCGCGGCGCTCGACTACTTCGCGGGCCGCGAGGATATCGTCGGGAGCGACCGGTTCGCGTGGGAGTTCGTCGACAGCGCGCGCGACGCCCACGTCCAGATCACCTACGACGAGCGCGGGGAGGTCTGTATCACGGACGGAGGCGGCTCCTGTACGGTCGACGGCGAGTACTACGGGCAACAGGACGTGCGGCTGGAGGAGCTAGACGAGGAGGTCGTCGCGTGGCACGTCGGGTGGTCGTTCGCGCCGGCCCTGCTGGAGGAGGTGCCGCCGGAGCTTTCTCGCGAGACTGACCGGCGGGAGCGGGAGGCGTGGCCGGAGTAGGGTCGGGCGAGCGAGTGTGCTCTCGACGCGGGGATCGAGGAGACCGACCGCCTCATCGACTAGATCCTCTGCGACTGCTACGACCTGACGAACGAGGAGAGCAGGGCCGTGGAGGCGGCGGTCGCGGAGTAGGGACGGGAACCGGGAATAACGTCTTTCCACCCCGTTTCCGTACCGGAGCGCGCGGCACGGCTCACGACGAGATACATCGGGGCGGAGCGATCCTCGAACGCGACCGACGCGGCCGCCGATCCCGACGGCCAGCGGTCCGAGTCCGCGACCTATCCCGGGCTCCTGACCGCGCGGACCGCGGGCGGCACCTGCCACCTCGCGCCGGGGTACCACGGCGAGGCGACGACGCTGCCGGACCGCGCGCTCGGCCCCGTCGACGGCGTGGTCGTCGAGGAGGCGGGAACGCGCTACGAGAGCCTGCTGCTCGACGACCGCCGGCGGCAGGCGCAGTACGGCGCGCTCTTGGACGCGGACCTCGACGGCGACCGCGTGCCCGCCTTCGCCGTCGACGTTCCGCCCGAGGGCGGTCGGAAAGGGTACGGGGAGGGCGTCGACGCGGTCACCGAACTCGTGACGGGGACGGCGGCGTTGGCGGCGCTCGGCGTCGTCGGCGTCGCGCTCGGCGCGGCGGTCGCGGCGCTCCTCTGTCTCCCGCTCGCGATGGCGGTGTGTCTCCACGTCCGTCCGCCGAGCGCGGTGCGGCGGCCCGACCGAATCGGCGCGTGCTGCCGCGGGGTCGTCGCCCGCGGCCAACTGCTGAAGCCTGCTCGCTGGCGGCGGGCCGAAGAGGCCCGCGAGCCGGACATCGACGCGCCCGAACCGGACGCCTCGTGGTTCAAGCGATGAGCGACCTGCCGCGAAACTTCTCCGTCCGGGAGACCGTCGCCGTCCTCACGGCTTCCAATTAATCCGATTGCTTTCTGTAGTCCCCGTTATCCGTGTGCCGAGAGTAATTAGCAAAGGTCCGAACAGACCAAACAGAACCGTGGGAATTGCGATAAGAGCTTCAAGCCAGTGAGCGTCTGTCATAATCCTACCTAATCTCTCAATGAATGTCGGATCTTGGCCGGAAACGTACCAAGCGAGGATCCCGAACACGAGGAGATACGACTTGAAGACAATAGATTGGAAACGAAGGCCGAGGATCCCACCAGTAGTTCCGAGTACGAGCAGCACAATAGGTGTGAGAAGCCAGTGTATGCTTCCCGCAGTGGATGATGCTTCACTCAAAATGTAGAAATAACCATAGCCAGCAGCGAGCGGAGCTATCAGGTGCTTAATTACAACGAAGAAGAAAGACGGTAAAATTGTGTATACACGAGACAAGTAGTTATTCACTATATCCTGTTGGTCGTTCTGAGTTGTATCCCGTGTGATGTCGTGCTTGTGTTGACTATTATGACAGTTAACGCAGAGCGTCTGAAGATTATCTAACGAATCAGAACCACCCTCAGATCGTGGCGTAAGGTGATGCGCGTGGAGTTCAGTATCTCCGGAGGACCCACCTCGGGCACCACATTGTTGGCAGGTATAATTGTCACGTGAATAAACTTTTCTGCGCCTCCCGTCCCAATCATCAGGGTAGCTCGAAGCCGCCATATAGCGGTTTTATCTTTCTGATCCGCCGTATGAATATTATTCAAACTTGCTGATATTTAGAATGGCAAATCAGGAGAAGTCACCGCTCGTTACAGGTCTACGTCGCTCGCAGCGTTTCTCGCGGGGCAAAAATACGGACTCGCGGGGGTCCCGCGAGCGAGCACAGCGAGCGAGTGGGACCACACGAGGGAATGACTAAGCGAACGAAGTGAGGAAAAGGATGGACTCGCGGGGATTTGAACCCCGGGCCTTCCCCGTGCCAGGGGGATGATCTACCACTGATCTACGAGCCCTCGAACGCATTCGTTCGTTCCGCGGTGAATATCTTAAGGGCTTCGAATCGCGGACCGACCGGACCGCGCGCCGCCCACGCTCAGATCCGGTCGGAGTCGACGTACACGTCGAGGTCCACGTCGCGTCGCGATCCCTCCAAGTCGCGGACGGCGCGCTCGACGACGCGCTCGGCCTCGCTTCGGATCAGCGGGATCGCCTTCTTCAACACCCAGTCGAACGAGACGAGCCGCGGCAGGTCGAGCGCGTCCGGACTGGCGGAGCCGGGGTCGAACTCGACTTCGAGCGCGACCTCGCAGGGCGCGTCGTCAGTCTCCTCGGCGGCCGCTCCGCCCCCGTCGGTCGACGTCGGCGTCACCCGCCAGCAGCCACCGGCGTCGATGTCCTTCGTTATCTCCCAGTCGATCCGCTCGGGCGGCTCGACGCCGGTCACCTCGGAGCGGGCGGTGTAGGAGATCTTCCACCACGCGAACGTGAGCGCGTACCGGGTGCCGGGGCCGCCGTCGCCGGTGACCGTTTCGACCTCTCGGAGGTACTCGGAGTAGTTCGCGTACTGCGGGAAGTCGAGCAGGAACGCGTACACGTCTTCGGGGTCGGCGTACACCTCCGTGCTCACGACGAGTTCGTCCACGTACGTGGGTTCGCGTGACGCTTATTAAACGGTCCGGCGACCGAACCCGACCGACGGCCCTGGGGTGATTCCCGTCACAGTCGCGGCCGATTGCGGAGTGACGGCGAACACCGTCGAAGCCCCAGCCGCGAGGACTCGCGCGGCTCGCTGTGCGCTTCAGTCGCTCGCTTCGCTCGCTCCTCCCAGTGCTTGCGTCGCCCGGCTTCGTCCTCGCGGCTGCCCCCTCGAGCCCCGCCCCGCCCGGCCCCGCCCCCCCCCCCCCCCCGCCCTCGTCGCGCTCCCCCCCCGCCCCCCGGGGCCCCGCCGCGCAGCGCCGCTCTCTCCCGGCGG
Source organism: Halorubrum ezzemoulense DSM 17463 (assembly GCF_002114285.1). GTDB lineage: Archaea > Halobacteriota > Halobacteria > Halobacteriales > Haloferacaceae > Halorubrum > Halorubrum ezzemoulense. The sequence continues at coordinate 10 of NZ_NEDJ01000049.1, read as the reverse complement.
CTTGATCCGC
>NZ_NEDJ01000048.1 GCF_002114285.1 Halorubrum ezzemoulense DSM 17463 | reverse complement strand
CACCGGCCAGCGGCGCCCGGAAGCCCCCCCCTGGGCACCGATCGACTTCGAGCGTCCAGCCGGGCGCGGCCGCCACGTGCTCGCGAGTAGCGAGCCCGATCCCGGTCCCGCCCCCAGGAGAGACGCCAAAGTCGGTCAGTTCCACCCGGTCGCGCTCGTCATCCGGGAGCCCAGGACCGTCGTCGGCCACGTACAGCCCGCGGTCGTCGACGCCGACTCGAACCGTGGGGGCGTCCCCGCCGTACTCGAAGGCGTTGCCGATGAGGTTCCCGACGGCGCGCCGGAGCAGGGTCGGGTCGCCGGTGACGGCGCCGGCGTCCGCGACGACGAGGTCGGCGTCAGCGGGGATCTCTCCGAAGTCGCCCGACCCTAGGCAGTCGGCCGCGAGGTCGGCGAGGTCGACCGCGGCGTCCTCCGTCTCGATCGCGTCCGGATCGCGGGCCATTACGAGTGCCTCGTCGATCATCGACTCGATCCGACCGAACGCGCTCTCGGCGGCGGCTAACTGCTCGGTGTCGCCGGTCTCGCGCGCGAGGTCGATGTACCCCCGCGCGACCGACAGGGGGTTCCGGAGGTCGTGCGAGATGAACCCCGCGAGCCGTTCGAGCCGCTCGTTGAGGCGCTCCAGTTCGCGCTCGCGCTCGACCCGCGCCGTGACGTCGCGGATGACTCCCACCGCGCCGACGACGGCGCCGCCGCGCTCGATCGGCGTCAGCCGCGTTTCCGTCGTCACGTCGCTCCCGTCGTCGAGCGTCGTCGTGAGCTGGACGCGCTCGTCGTCGGCTTCGCCCCCGAGGACGCGCTCGACCGCGGCGCGGTAGCGCTCGCCCGCCTCCTCGCTCCAGCGCCCCTCCGCGACGAGTCGCTCGGGGTGTTTCGCGTGGAGAACCGCCTCGTCGAAGCCAGTCACCTCGCGGAGGCGGTCGTTGACGAACACGCGGTTCCGGTCGGCGTCGAGGACGTACGCGCCGTCGCCGAGGGCATTCACGATCGACTCGGCGTGATCGATCGGGACCGACTCCGGCGGAGTTTCCATACGGCCCGTACGGGCCCCAGAGACAAGTGTTACTCGGGTAGCGGCAGGCGTGGCGGCGAGCGGCCGACCGCGTCAGCCGGCGATCATCGCGACGCCGGCGACCGCGAGGACCGCCGCGGCGAGCCGGAGCCGGAAGTGCCGCTCGCCGAGCAGCACGCCCCCGAGGACCGCCGCGACGATCGCCTGCGTGTTGATCACGGGGGGGGCGACGCTCGCGGGCAGCGCCGCGAACGCGACCGTCGTCAGGTGCTCGCCGGGCGCGACGAGCCCGCCGGCCGCGAGGAACTTCGGGAGGTCCCGCCGGGTGACCGCGAACGGGCTCCGGAGCGCCGCCGGAAAGAGGACGACCGCGACGCCGGCGAGCAGGAGCGGCACCCACAGCGTGCCGGGGATCGAGAACTCCTGGAGCGCGACCCGCTTGCCCACGTCGGCGACCGCGTAGCAGGCCGCGCTCGCGAGCGCCAGCTGCGCCGGCCGGGAGCGCGCGGCCCGCGCGAACGGCGCGAAGAAACCCCCCGGCTCGTAGTTCGCGACGTACACCGCGAGGGTGGTGACGACGACGCCGGCGACCTGGACCGGCGCGAGGACCTGCCCGAGCAGTCCGACCTCCAGCGGGAGGACGAACATCGGGACGATCTTGTTGATCGGCGCGACGTACGACACCGCCCCCTGGTCGATGGCGCGCAAGAAGAGGACGAAGGCGGCGGCCGTCCCGAGGGTCGTGACGGCGACGACCGCGGCCCGACGCGGCGCGACGAGCCCGGACACCCCCGCCGCGGCGTCGCCGAACCCGACCGTCAGCCCGGTCCCGGCGAGGAACCACGAGACCGCCGCGACGTTGATCGCCACCGTCAGCGCGGCGGGCGGGTATCCGGCGAAGGCGCGCTTCAGGACGAAGAGGTACGCGCCCCAGACGACGGCGGCGGCGACCGCGGCGAGGAGTCCGGCGTCCATGCGGTCGACCCGAGCGCGAGCGGGGGAAAGAAGGGTTCGGTTCGCGGGCCGGTCGGCTTCGCCGCCGGCGCCGCGAAACGGTTAGGTCGCTGCCGCGTGAACGGCACGCACATGGACGACCACACTCGGGACCCCGGCGTCGCCCCGCCGCTCGGGAACCCGACCGGATGGCACGCGGGCGACGAGTCGCGCGCGGCGTCCGGAGAGGCGGAAGCGTCGTCCGGCGACGCGGACGCGTCATCCGGCGACGCGGACGGGCTGCCAGACGCACAGGCGGTCGGCGGGTACTGGGAACACGCGACGCTCCGACGCGCGACCGAACACGGCGTGCGGCTTTTCAACGACGGCGCCTACCACGAGAGCCACGACTGCTTCGAGGACGAGTGGTACAACTACGGCAGCGGCACGGCCGAGAGCGCCTTCCTCCACGGGATGGTCCAGGTGGCCGCGGGCGCGTACAAGCGCGTCGACTTCGAGAACGACGCGGGGATGCGGTCGCTGTTCGAGACGGCCCTCCAGTACCTCGACGGGATCCCGAGCGACTTCTACGGGGTCGACGTCGACGACGTGCGAGAGACGCTCCGGGCCGCGCTCGACGACCCCGCCGCGGTCGACGGGTGGCAGATGCCCCTCGACGGCGCACGTCAGCCGGCGTACCCCGCCGACTACGAGTACACTGAGCGCGTCGACGAGGGGCACTGAGCCCGGGCGTTGCCTGACGCACGGGGATCGGACCGCTCGCCGCGGATCCGAACGCCACTTATTCGCCGCCCGTCAGGGTGTGGTATGGAGATCCACGATCTGGGCGACGGGGAGCCCGAGGTCGCCGTCGTCGGCGCGATCCACGGCGACGAGCCCTGCGGCGCCCGCGCCGTCGAGCGCCTGCTCGACGCCGACCTCGACCCCGAGCGACCGGTCCGCCTCGCCACCGCAAACGAGGCGGCGCTCGACGCGGGCGAGCGCTACCGCGACGCCGACCTCAACCGGGCGTGCCCCGGAAACCCCGACGCGGAGGCCCACGAGGTCCGGCTCGCGGCCGAACTGGTCGACGCGCTGGAAGGGTGTACGACCCTCGCGATCCACTCGACGCAGTCGTACGCGGAGCCGTTCGCGGTCATCGACTCGATGGACGAAGTGACCCACGCTGTCGCGCCGCACCTCCCCGTGGACGCGGTGATCCAGACGGACGCGTTCACCGAGGGCCGACTCATCGAGCACCCGCACACGCTCGAAGTAGAGGCGGGGCTCCAGGGCTCCGAGGCGGCCGCTGACAACGCCTACTGGCTGTCGCGCGCGTTCCTCGCCGCGACCGGCGCCATCTCCGCGCCCGGCGCCGATGACGTGCTCGACGCCGGCGGTCGGGAGGACGTGTCGGTGTTCCGACTCCGCGAGCGGATCCCGAAGCCGGAGGCGGAGGCGTACGAGGTGTTCGCGCGCAACTTCGAGCGCGTCGAGCCCGGCGAGCGGTTCGCGGCCGCCGACGGCGAACCGCTGCTCGCCGACGAGCCATTCTACCCCGTACTGTTATCGCCGAACGGCTACCGCGACCAGTTCGGCTACGTCGCCGACCGCGTCGGCACGCTGGAGTAGGTGCCCGCCTCGCGGCGCGCGAGGCCGAGCCCGGACGCCCGCTACTCGACGAGTTCGATCGCATCGTCGCCGTTCGGCACCGCACAGATGAACGCGCCGGGCTCGTCGCGCTCGTTGCGGTACCAGTGTTCGACCCCCGGCGGGATCAGGAGAGTGTCGCCGGCCGACACGGTGCGTTCCTCGTCGCCGATCCCGACGACGTACTCCCCGGCGAGGACGTACTGCTCGTGTTCGATCGCGTTGGTGTGGCGGGGGACCTCGGCGCCCGGTTCGAGCTCGAACCGGCGCATCGCGAAGGTCGGCGCGCCGTCCGACCCGTCGAGGAGGACGCCCTTCGAGAGCCCCCCGGCGGCCTCGACGGGCCCGTACGCGATGTCGTCGCCGCGCTTCACGACCGACCCCGCGTCCCCTGCGTCGCTCATACGCGACCGTGACGGGAGGCGCGTATTTAATTGCTCACCGCCCGGTCCCGGCGGCTCGAACGTCGACCGACCCCTGTGACTTAACCGCACACCGGCCGAACGCGATGGCATGCGTGGAATCAAGATCGGGAGCGCGTTCGGAATTCCGATCCGGCTCAACTGGACGTTTCTGATCGTCTTACCGCTGTTCGCGTACCTGATCGGGTCGCAGGTCGGGATGATCGCGGAGGTGATGAACGAGACGGCCGGTCTCGGGATCGACGCGACCGCGGTCGCGAGCGGCACCACGCCGTGGGTACTCGGGCTGTCGGCCGTGATCGGGCTGTTCGTCGGGGTGCTGCTCCACGAGTTCGGCCACTCGCTGGTCGCCATGCGATACGGCTACGAGATCGAGTCGATCACGCTGTGGCTGCTCGGCGGCCTCGCCAGCTTCGCCGAGTTCCCCGAAGACTGGAGACACGAGTTCTGGATCGCGATCGCCGGCCCGCTCGTCAGCGTCGCGGTGGGGATCGCCTGCTACGGGGTCGTCCTCGTCGCGCCCGTCGGCTCGAACGCCGTCCTCTTCGTCTTCGGCTACCTCGCGCTCCTGAACATCGTCCTCGCCGTGTTCAACATGCTGCCCGCGTTCCCGATGGACGGCGGGCGGGTCCTCCGGGCGCTGCTCGCGCGGAACCAGCCGCACGCGCAGGCGACCCAGCGGGCCGCCTCCGTGGGGAAGGTGTTCGCGTTCCTGATGGGGATCTTCGGCCTGTTCACCTTCCAGCTGCTGCTCATCGTGCTCGCCTTCTTCGTCTACATCGCCGCCTCGGGCGAGGCCCAGCAGACGACCCTGAAGGCCGCCTTCGAGGACGTGACCGTCGGCGACGTGATGACGCCCCGTGAGGGGCTCCACACGGTGACGGAGGACACCTCGGTCGGCGACCTGATGAGCCGGATGTTCGAGGAGCGCCACACTGGCTACCCCGTCCTCGACGGCGACGAGCTCGTCGGGATGGTCACCCTCGAAGACGCCCGGTCGGTCCGCGAAGTCGAGCGCGACGCCTACCGCGTCGACGACGTGATGGTGACCGACCTCGTCGCCGTCGACCCGGACGCCGACGCCCTGACCGCCCTCCAGACCATGCAGGAACACGGCGTCGGCCGCCTCCCCGTGGTCGACGCCGACGGCGAACTCGTCGGCCTCATCTCGCGGTCGGACCTGATGACCGCGTTCAACATCATCCAGACGGGCGGGACGCCGGGCGTCATCAGCGGCCGGCGACAGCAGGCCGGCGAAGAGCCCCGAATCCTCTGACCGCTCGCTCCCGCGGCGGCGGTCCGCGACCGCCCCCGGCGTGGGGTATATACGCGGCAACGACCTACTCGGGATGTGACAACCCGGACCATCCGCGCCCGCGACCGGCCGGTGTTCGGCGTCGACGTCCACAGCGGCGACGTCCGCGGCGACAGCCCCTCCTACGCGCTGGTCATCCTGGACCCCGTCGACGAGGACGACCCGGACGCCCCCGACGCCGACGGTCCGATGGCCCGGATCACCCGCGACGTGGTCTCGTTCCGGAAGCTCTGCCGGCTGATCGACGACCGCGAGCCACTCTACGTCGCCACCGACAACGCCTACGAGCTGGCGGCGGACAAGGGGGAGCTCGTCAACTTCCTCCGGTCGCTGCCAGACGGGACCCGCCTCGTCCAGGTGACCGGCGCGGAACGGCCGGAGCCGCTCTCGCGGGTCGCCTCCCGGCACGGCATCCCCTACGGCAAGAAGCCGATGAAGGAGGCGGAGGCGTCGGCGCGGCTCGCCGCCGCGAACGTCGGCCACGAGGTGACCGCGTTCACCGACGAGACGACCGTCAAGGTGTCTCGCGGGCGCTCGACCGGAAATGGCGGGTGGAGTCAGGACCGCTACACGCGGCGGATCCACGGTAACGTCCGCAAGCGGACGCGCCAGGTCCAGTCGAAGCTGAAGGATGCGAACCTCGACTTCGAGCGGGACGTGACCGAGAAGTACGGCGGCTACGCGAACGCGACGTTCACCGTCGAGGCCCGCCCCGAGGATATCCCGGTGTCGAACTCGCGGGCGGGCGACGTGCGCGTCGAGGTCGAGCGGGAACGCCGCGACGGGATCGAGTACGAGCCGCTGGTGAAGCGGCGCGACCGCGTCATCGTCGGGATCGACCCCGGGACGACCACCGCGGCCGCGGTCGTCGGCCTCGACGGCACGGTCCCCGCGCTGTACTCCTCCCGCACCGGCGACACCGCCGAGGTGACCGAGTGGATCGTCGAGCAGGGGCGACCGATCATCGTCGCCGCCGACGTGGAGCCGATGCCGGAGACGGTCGAGAAGTTCCGGCGCTCGTTCGACGCCGCCGGGTGGCGGCCGACGACCGACCTCCCGGTCGACGAGAAGCTCCACCGCACCCGCGAGGCGAGCTACGCGAACGACCACGAGCGCGACGCGCTGGCGGCCGCGCTGTACGCATACGACGACCACGAGGACCAGTTCGAGCGGATCGCGGCGAAGACGCCGCCGCGGCTCGACCGCGGGGCGGTGATCGCCGGCGTCGTCGCGGGCGGCTCGTCCGTCGAGGCCGTCATCGAGGACCTGAGCGAGGACGACGGCGGGGACGGAGACGAGGACGACGCGGACGAGGCGGACCCCACCGAGCCCGACCGCACCGAGGAGGAGGAGACGATCCGCCGGCTTCGCGAGCGCGTCGACCGGCTGGAGTCGCACGCCGAGTCGCTGGAGGAGGACTTAGAGGAGCGCGACGACCGGATCGCTGAGCTGGAGGGCGAGCTGGAGGAGGCGAAACGCGAGGAGCGCATCGAGGCGCGCTCGCGGCGCGCAGTCTCGCGGCTCGAACGCGAGACGGACCGGCTGGAGCGCGAGCGCGACGAGGCAGAAGAGCGCGTCGCCGACCTCGAACGCAAGGTGGAGACGCTGAAGGAGCTGTGGCGGCTCGACCACTCGAACTTCGGCGACGTGGCCGAGGGGCGGGGGCTGGTGAGCGTGAAGGTCGTCGAGCAGTTCACGCTCGACGCGCTCGACGCCGCGGACGACGCCTACGGGCTCGTCGCCGGCGACGTGGTCTACCTCCGGGACGCGTCGGGCGCTGGCCGGCGGACCGCGGAGCGGCTCGCGGAGGCGGAGCCGCGGGCCGTGATCCGCGGCGATGGGAACCTCTCAGACGTCGCCGACGAGGTGCTGTTCGGGCGCGCCGTCCCCGTGGTGCCCGCCGACGCCGTGCCGGTCCGCGAGGTGGACGAGCTGGCGGTCGCGAGCGAGGAGGACCTCGCGGCCGCCGTCGAGGACTGGGAGGAGCGCGCCGAGCAGCGCCGGCGCGACGAGAAGGCCGAGCGGATCGACCGGATCATCTCCGAACACCGGGCGGGGCGGACGCTGCCCGAGACGGAGGAGTGAGCGCGCCCGGGGACGACCGGAACGCGAGTCAAAGCGGCCGACGGGCGCGCTGGCGGCGCTCCGCGTGAGTCGTCGGCACGCATCCAGAAGTCATATGTCCGGGAACGCACACTCGGAGGTATGGACGCTCACGAGCTGATCACCCGGAACGCGGCCGAGGTGGTCACCGAGTCGGAGATCGAGGCGCTGGCCGACGACCCCGAAGGAAAGCGGGCGTACGTCGGCTACGAGCCCTCGGGCGTGCTCCACATCGGTCACATGCTCACCGCGAACAAGCTCATCGACCTCCAGGAGGCGGGCTTCGAGGTCACGGTCCTCCTCGCGGACGTACACGCCTACCTCAACGACAAGGGGTCGTTCGAGGAGATCCGCCACACCGCCGAGCGGATGCGCGACCAGTTCATCGCCTACGGGCTCGACGAGTCGAACACGCAGTTCGTGCTCGGCTCGGACTTCCAGCTCGACGACGACTACACGCTCGACCTCCACGCCCTGGAGCTCGAGACCACCCTCGCGCGGGCCGAGCGGGCGATGGCCGAGATCAGCTCGGGCGACTCGGTGAAGGTGTCGCAGGCCGTCTACCCGCTGATGCAGGCGCTCGACATCCCGTACCTCGGCGTCGACGTCGCGGTCGGCGGGATGGAGCAGCGGAAGGTCCACATGCTCGCGCGCGACGTGCTGCCGAGCATCGACCGCGAGCCGCCGACGAGCCTCCACACGCCGCTGATCGCCGACCTCGCGACCGGCCGCGGCAAGATGTCCTCCAGCGAGGGCGTCACCATCTCGATGGAGGACTCCCGCGAGGACATCGAGTCGAAGGTGAACGACGCCTACTGCCCGCCGACGGCAGATCCGGAGCCGACCGACGACGGCGCGGAGCGCGAGAACCCCGTCCTCCAAGTGTTCGAGTACCACGTCTTCCCGCGGTTCGACGCGGTCACCGTCGAGCGCCCGGAGGAGTACGGCGGAGACCTGGAGTACGACGCCTACGACGCCCTCGAAGCCGACTTGGAGTCGGGCGAACTCCATCCCGCGGACGCGAAGGGCGCGCTCGCCGAGTACCTCGACCGCCCCATCGCGCCGGGCCGCCAGCAGCTCGCCGAGTAAGCCACCCCGCCGGGCGGAGCGCTGTTAGCCGTCGCCTTTCCCCGTGACCTCCGGCTTTTCGCCCGTCGCGCGGCCGTCGACCTCGCAGGTCCCGTCAAGACAACCCAGTCCGGCCGCCGTCTCGAAGACGGGGAGCCCGCAGTCGCACTCGTCGACGGCGACGCCCGCGGGGAACGAGAAGGTGGTGTCGCAGTCGGGATAGCGCTCGCAGCCGAGGTAAACGCGACCCGGCGCGGAGCGGACCCGGAGGTCCCCCTCGCAGTCCGGGCACTCCCAAGCGCCGTCGAACCGGTCGCTGACGGCCGCCTCCATCGGGTCGCACGCGGGGTCGAGACAGAGGTGGAACGGCTCGCCGCGCTCGACGCGGATCTTCGGGAGCCCGCAGTCGTCGCAGGTCGCGTCCGTGACGCTCGCGCCCGCCGGGAGCCCCCAGCGCGCCTCGCAGTCGAGACACGCCACGTCGCCGCGCGACCGCACGAGCGGGCCGCCGTCGTCGGGGCAGGTGCCGACCGGGACGCCCGCCTCCGTGACGGGGAGCGCCCGGCTGGCTGTCGCCTCCTCGGCGACGACGCGGAGCCGCCGCGATCCGTCGCGAGCGGTGACAGTGAACCCGTCGCCGTCACCCTCGACGACGACGCTCTCGGGGCGGGTGAGCCACGCGACGGGCTGGTAGCCGTCAGCGTCGTGGACGAGCGTCGTGTCGTCGGGTTTGATCAGTACCACGACGCGGCCCCGATGGGTTCGGGTGCGGTCGCCGCGGTCGGTCACCTGACAGTCGCCTGCGAGCACGCGGAGTCGTTCCGGCATAGGGCGGGTGGCCGCGGAATGGGTGTTAAGCGGTCGTTGCGGGAGTTTAAGAGAGATGCCGGGCGGGTGGCGGTGAGAACGGGTGACGCGACGAGACGGCAGATCGCTCGAACGTCCCGGCCGCTCGTTGATAAGCGGATACCGACGGATCGCAAGATCGGATTCGGACGCCGGCGCGCCTACGCCACCCGGACCGTCCGCGTCGCCGTGACGGGCAACAGCGGGAGGTCCGGGAAGACGACCTCGACGACGAACTCCAGTTCGTCGGCGTCCGGCGGGCCGAACACGCCGACCGGGACCGTCGTCTCCCCGTCGAGGTACGTCGTCGTCGCGGTCATCTCCACGTCGTTGACGGTGACGCGGATCCCCGCGCGGGCGCTCCCCGAGACGGCCGCGACGGCGACCTCGCACATCTCGTTCTCGCCGACCGCGATGCCGTCGGGGAACTCACCCCAGTCGACGTCGATCCGGGGGCAGTCGCGGGCGGCGTCGACGATCCGCTCCGCCACGGAGTCGCTCATCCCGGCGTTCGCCAGTTCCGCCGGACCGGCGTCGACGACGTCGGCCGGCGAGGTGAGCCCGGCGTCCGCGAGGCGCTCCGCGCGGCCGGAGCCGACCCCCTCGATCGCCGTGAGCGCGACCGCCTCGCGGGAGACGCCGTGTTCGACGCGCGCCTCCACGCGACGGGCGAGGTTGGCGGCGCGCGGGCCCGCGCACCGGTCGAGGAACTCCGCGAGCGCGGCGAGCAGGCGGAGCGCGTTCTGCCGGATCACCCACGCGTCGGAGCGGAGGTCGGAGGGGATCGAGTCAGCCATCCCCGCCAGCAGGATGGCGAACACCTTGCGGTGACCGTCCTCCAGGTCGGTGTCGCGGCCGTCGAGGATGCGGTCGACCGCGTCGGCCTCGGCCGAGCGCGCGGAGACGGAGTCGAACTCGCCCGCCGACGCGACGGTCTCTAACACGGCGTCGGCAGTCAGCGTCTCGCGCTCGGCGAGGCGCCGGAACCGGCGGGCGGTGTCGAGCCGGAGGTAGTACTTCGAGGCCAGCCGACCGAGGGCGGTCGGCTCGATCGCGAGGTCGTCGTCGGCCGCGACGAAGCCGTCGTCGACGAGCGATTCGAGGGTGTTCCGCACCCGGTCGCGGAGCGTCGAGAAGTCGTACTGGTCGGGCTTCGACTGCGCGCGAACGTAGTAGAACGTCGTCTCCAACCACGCCATCACGTCTTCGAGCCCGCGGATCGTCCCCATCGCGATCTCGGCGTTGAGGTGCGACTCGAGGTCGGCGGCGAGCCGCGACTCGATCGCCTTCCCCTCGCGCAGCAGTTTCCGGTACTTGTCCGCGTCGGCGCGGTCGCAGACCACCCAGCCGTACCCGACGTCGTCGTACTCCGGCCGACCGGCGCGCCCGAGCATCTGGAGCACGTCCAGCGGCGAGATGTCCGTCTCCCCCTCCAGCGGGTCGTGGTACTTCGTGTCACGGATGACGACGCAGCGAGCGGGGAGGTTCACGCCCCACGCGAGCGTCGACGTCGAGAAGAGGAACTTGATCTTCCCCTGTTTGAACCACTCCTCGACTCGGTCGCGGTCGTCCTTCCCGAGGCCGGCGTGGTGGAACCCGACGCCGTCGGTGACCGACTGGCGGAGCGTGTCGTTGGTGAGCTCTTTCGCCTCGTTGTGGAAGTCGTAGTCGTCGCGCGAGTCGATCGGGATGTCGCGTTCGGTGATCTCGTCGCGCGCCTTTTTCGCGGCTTGGACGGTGTCCTGCCGCGAGGAGACGAACACGAGCGTCTGTCCGTCCTCGCGGACGTGCGGCTCGGCGAGGTCGAGCGCGCGGTAGAGCCGGCGGTACTTGTCCGCGAACGCGTTCGAGCCGTGCGAGTACGTCTTCACGCCGGTCTCGAGGTCGACGGGACGGTACTCGTCGCCGAAAGCGTACGTCGTCTCCGCGGGCGCGTCGAGCCACTCCGCCACGTCGCCGATGTTCGGCATCGTCGCCGAGAGCGCGACCACGCGGGGGTCTTGGAGCCGGCGGAGCCGCGAGACGGTGACTTCGAGCACCGCGCCGCGCTTCTCGGAGTCGAGCAGGTGGACCTCGTCGATGACGACGCAGTCCACGTCGGTGATAAAGGAGTACCGCGCCGAGTCGTGTTTCCGCGTCGCGCTGTCGGCCTTCTCCGGCGTCGTCACCAGCACGTCCGCGCGCTCGGCGCGGCGGGGGTTCAAGTCGCGCTCGCCGGAGACGACGTACACGGAGTAGCCGAGATCCTCGAAGCGCTCCCACTCGCTCTCCTTCTCGTTCGTGAGCGCCCGCAGCGGCGCGACGAAGAGCGCGGTCCCGCCTGCGGCGAGCGTCTTACAGATGGCGAGCTCCGCGAGCGCCGTCTTCCCGGAGGCGGTCGGCGCCGACGCGACCACGTTGTGGTCGGTCTCCAAGATCCCCGGCAGCGCCTCCCGCTGCATCCGGTTGAACTCGTCGAACCCGAAGGCCTCCGCGAACTCCGGCACCGCGTCCGCGACCTTCACGGCACACCACACCCGTGCGCGAGTCGTCGGGAACCGCGGCTGTGTCGCATCGGATCGAGAGGGGGGCTTCGAGGGCAAAGGCGTTTCTCATGCGGGCGCGGCGGGACTCGGGCCGCGCGAGCGGCGAGATGTCGAGGTCGCCGAGCGCCGAAGCGTCGCCGCAGACCCACACCGTTTAGGCGACCGCGGTCGACCGCACGGGTATGATCCCCTCGTCGCCGCTCGTCGTCGGTGCGGGCGTCGCGGTCGCGCTGTTCGCGCTGTTCGCGGTCGCCCGTCGGCTCCGCGGCCCGTCGACGGAGGCGCGCGAGTCGAAACGCGCTCACGAGGCGGCCCAGGAACGCGAACCGCCGGTCGAGATCGGCGAGACGTACGAGTTCGGCGTCACCGAACTCACCGACCACCACTCGGGGAACGAGGTCGCCGTCGGCAAGGTGGAGGGATTCGTCCTCTTCACCGAGGACATCCCGAGCGGGCTCGAACCCGGCGACGTGATCCGCGCGAAGGTCCTCTCGTTCAACGAGGGGCGCACCTCCGCCGACGCGACCTTCGTCGGGCGGGCGTAGTTCGGTCGGTTGGGGCGCGGTCGCCGCCGAGTCGGCCGGCGCGACGACGCCGGACGCCGCACCCGAGGCGACCACGTCCGCCCCGAACCGGAGGTTGATACGTGATGGTGACGAAGAGGTGTCGCAATGGCTCAGGCCGGCACCCAGGACCTCACGGAGCGGTTCATTCAGTTCTATCGCAACTACTACCGGGAGGAGATCGGACAGCTCGCCCAACGGTACCCCAACGAGCAGCGCTCGCTGTACGTCTCCTACGACGACCTCTTTCAGTTCGACCGCGACCTCGCCGAGGACTTCCTGAACAAGCCGGAACAGATGCGCGAGTACGCCGAGGAGGCGCTACGGCTCTATGACCTCCCCGCCGACGTCAGCCTCGGCCGCGCGCATGTCCGCATCGAGGACCTCCCCGATAGCGTCGACATCCGCGGTATCCGCGTCCACGACGACCATATCGGGAAGCTCGTCTCGATTCAAGGGATCGTTCGTAAGGCCACCGACGTACGCCCGAAGGTGACGGAGGCCGCCTTCGAGTGCCAGCGCTGCGGCACCATGACGTACATCCCGCAGTCCGACGGTGGCTTCCAAGAGCCCCACGAGTGCCAGGGCTGCGAGCGACAGGGCCCGTTCCGCGTCAACTTCGATCAGTCCGAGTTCGTCGACTCACAGAAGCTCCGTATCCAAGAGTCGCCCGAGGGGCTCCGCGGCGGCGAGACGCCCCAGTCGCTGGACGTCGACATCGTCGACGACATCACCGGGAAAGTGAGCCCCGGCGACCACGTTACCTGCGTCGGTATCCTCCACATCGAGCAGGTCGAACAGGGCAACGAGAAGTCCGCCATCTTCGACCTGTACATGGACGGCGTCTCCATCGCCATCGAGGACGAGGAGTTCGAGGACATGGACATCACCGAGGCGGACAAACGCGACATCATCGAGCTCTCCGAGCGCGACGACATCTACGAGGCGATGGTGGGTTCGATCGCGCCCGCCATCTACGGGTATGAAGAGGAGAAGCTCGCGATGATCCTCCAGCTGTTCTCCGGCGTGACGAAGCATCTCCCCGACGGGTCGCGGATTCGGGGCGACCTGCACATGCTCCTGATCGGTGACCCCGGCACGGGTAAGTGTCTTAAATTTGATACCAATGTGACACTTGCTGATGGACGAGAAGTTCCGATAGGCGATCTCGTCGAGGACAATCTCGATGATCCGAAACCGATCGACGACGGCGTCTTCGACGAGGTCGATTTCGAAGTACCCTCGCTACAGTCGGACGGAACGATCGGATCCGCGCGAGCGACGAAAGTCTGGAAGCGGGAGGCTCCCGAGACAATGTATCGTGTCGAGACTGCCTCCGGCATGGAACTGGAGGTGACGCCGTCGCATCCGCTGTTCGTTCAGACTGGTGCCGGACACGTTCCGCGGCGTGCGGATGAACTCGACGTCGGTGACCGTGTGGCCGTCGCATCGCGCGCTGCCACAGATGGCGGTATCGCCGTGTCTGGTAGTCAGAACACCTCGGTCGTAGAGGAAGTCCGATGGGACTCGATCGAGTCCATCGAACGGGTCGAATCCGATGAAGACTGGGTCTACGATCTCGAAGTGGAGAGAACGCACAACTACGTCTCGAACGGGGTCGTCTCTCACAACTCCCAGATGATTTCGTACGTCGAGAACATCGCACCGCGGTCCGTCTACACCTCTGGGAAGGGATCGTCGGCGGCCGGCCTTACAGCTGCAGCCGTGAGAGACGACTTCGGCGACGGCCAGCAGTGGTCGCTCGAAGCCGGCGCTCTCGTCCTCGCGGACAAGGGAATTGCGGCAGTTGACGAGCTCGACAAAATGGACTGCGTCACGGGCGACGCGCTGGTCTCGCTCGCGGACGGCCGCGTCGAGCGCATCGACGAACTGGCGCGGGAGGCCGCCGAAGACGGAGATGTCGAGGAACTCTCGAACGGACGCCATATCCGCGACGTCGACCTCGACGTCTGGTCGATGGACGAGGACGGGAACCTCGTCGAACGGTCCGTCTCCGCGGTCCACGAGTACGACGCGCCGTCGGAGCTGACCCGAGTGACGACGGAGACCGGCGAGTCGCTGACTGCGACCGCCGACCACCCGTTCTTCGTCCTCGACGACGGGGAGCGTGTCGAGCGCGAGGCGGCCGCCCTCGACGGGGGCGACTGGGTGTACGTCCCTCGCGAGATTCCGACGAAGGCGGCGGACGGCGGAGCGGTGGCTGCGAGCGGTGGAAATGGGCCAGCGGCCGAGCCCGGCGACGGGGAGAGCGTCGACGCCGCGATGGCGAGCGTCCTCGGATACCTCTCCGGCGACGGGAACGTCTACTACGACCGCGACGAGGGCGTCTACGGCATTCGGTTCACCAACACGGACGACGACCTCTTAGACGACTTTGAACGCGCGGCGCGCGAGGCGTTCGACGCGGAGCCGGTCCGCCCGCCGAGCGAACGGCGCGACGGCGGCGTCGAGACGGTCCGCGTCACCGGGAAGGAACACGCCGACGCCGTCCTCAACGCGGGGATGAACCTCGGCCGGTACGACGAGAAGTGCTTCCCGACTCCCGTTTCGACCGGAAGCCGCGCGGCGAAGGCCGCGTTCGTCCGGGCGCTCGCCGACAGCGAAGGCCACGTCGACGAGTCGGCCGGAAACGTTCGGATAGCGTCGGCGAGTCGGGACCTGCTCCGCGGCACGCGGAACCTCCTCTTAGGGTTCGGCGTGTCGAGCCAGCTCCAGTACCGCGAGCGAGACGGCGGTCGCGACGTGTACTACCTCACGGTGACCGACGCGGATTCGCTCGCGGCGTTCCGGCGCTTCGTCGGATTCACGGCCACCCGGAAGGCCGAAGCCCTCGACCGCGTCGTCGATTCGGCCGACGGCGGCCGAACGATCCTCGACGTGGTCCCGGAGGTCGGCGACGCGCTCGCGCGGTCTCGCGAGTCGCTCCGGCTTCACCAGCGCGAGTGCGGGCTCGACGCGGTCACGTACCACGACTTCGAGAGCGGGACTGCGAACGTCTCGCTCCACCGCGCCGACCGGATACTCTCGGCGTTCGAGGCTCGGCGTGAACGCGCGACCGAAGACGTGGACGCGCTCGACGCGACGGCGGCGTGGGAGACGCTCTCGGAGCTTCGGCACCGATACCACGTCTCGCAGTCCGAGCTTGCCGAAGGGACGGCGCTGTCCCAACAGCAGATTTCCCGCGAATGGGGCGAACGCGACGAGGTCCGCCGGACGGTGACCGAGCGGCTCCGAGAGATTCTCACCGGAGTCGGGGAGACCGACCTCGACGACCTCCGCGAGTTCGTCCGCGGCGACGTGAAGTGGCGTCGGGTCGAGTCGGTCGAAACCGTTCCGCCGGAGTCGACCGAACACCGCGGCGAGGTGCTCCGACAGCGGCTCGCAGACGTCATCGAGGGACCGGTCGAGACGGCCGAAGAGCGCGCTCGCGACCTGCTCGACCGCGGTCCGGTCGGCGAGACGCGATCGGAGCTGTCGGCGGCGCTGGACGCGTACGGCGTCGGTCAGTCGGACGTGGCGTCGAGGCTCGACGTGACGCAGGCGACCGTCTCCCGCTGGCTGTCCGGCGCCGTCGAGACCGACCGGCTCGACGACGTGCGTGAGGCGGTCGTGGAGGAGGTAAACGCCGTGAAGGCGGAACTGCGGTCGATACTGGCGCGGATCGAGGACGGCGAGCGACCCCGGGTGTACGACCTGACCGTCGAGGAGACGCACAACTTCGTCGCGAACGGGCTCGTCGTCCACAACTCCTCGGACCGCTCCGCGATGCACGAGGGGCTCGAACAGCAGAAGATCTCCGTCTCGAAGGCGGGGATCAACGCGACGCTGAAGGCGCGGTGTTCCCTGCTCGGCGCCGCGAACCCCAAGTACGGCCGGTTCGACCAGTACGAGCCGATCGGCGAGCAGATCGACTTGGAGCCGGCGCTGATCTCGCGGTTCGACCTCATCTTCACCGTGACGGACAGCCCGGACCCGGAGCACGACTCCCGGCTGGCGAAACACATCATCAAGACGAACTACGCCGGCGAGCTCAACACCCAGCGCGAGGAGCTGGCGAGCTCGGAGTTCACCTCCGAACAGGTGGCGGAGGTGACCGAGGAGGTCGCGCCGGAGATCGACTCCGAGCTTCTCCGCAAGTACATCGCCCACGCGAAGCGGTCCTGCTTCCCGACGATGACGGAGGAGGCGAAGGAGGTGATAGAGGAGTTCTACGTCGACCTGCGCTCGAAGGGCGCCGACGAGGACGCGCCCGTGCCGGTCACCGCCCGGAAGCTGGAGGCGATGGTGCGGCTCTCCGAGGCGAGCGCGCGGGTACGGCTCTCGGACACCGTCGAGCGCGAGGACGCGGACCGCGCGACGGACATCGTCGAGTCCTGTCTCAAGGACATCGGCGTCGACCCGGAGACGGGCCAGTTCGACGCCGACGTGGTCGAGACGGGCACGTCGAAGAGCCAGCGCGACCGCATCAAGAACATCAAGGGGCTCATCGCCGACATCGAAGAGGAGTATCAGGAGGGCGCGCCCGTCGAGGAGGTGCTCGACCGCGCGGGCGAGATCGGGATGGACCAAGGAAAGGCGGAGGAAGAGATCGAGAAGCTCCGCACGAAGGGCGAAGTGTACGAGCCCAAGCAGGGCCACCTCCGGACGACGTAGATGGACCGGATCTCCGCGATACGGAACGTCGAGGACGCGCTCCGCGAGTTCCAGGACGGCGACGCCGACCTCGCGGCCACCGAGCGTCGCGTCGCGGCCGTGCTCCGGACGTACGCGACCGAGTTCGACGGTGAGGGCGACGTGTTCCGCGCGGTGGGGGACGACCCGGTCGACGGCACCGTGGTCGTCGCGCCCTCTGAACCGGCCGCGCGCGAGCGCGTCCTCGCGGCCAGCGGGGTCGACGACGCACCGGACGGCGGGGAGGAGCCCGCGTTCGACGTCGAGCGGTTCTAGTTACTGACCCCGGCCCCGCGGACGCTGAATCGATCCGGCGTCACTGACGCCGACTGAAACGTTCCGGTCCGGAACGGATATATTTCAAAATCGACCACCGGCGGGCGTGCTGCTGGTCGTGACGTACTCGGCGGCCGCCAGGACCGGCCTCCGAAACCTCTGTCGTCGCCACGAGTCGGTCGTCGCGCGGCGGTTCGGTCGCGCCGCGCTGCTCAACGAGACGGAGTACGCGGCGTTCCTCGCGCTGCGGCTGCGGGAGTCGCACGGCGGGGACGTACAGATAGAGCGCACCGAACCGTTCAACGAGTTCGTCGCCGTCGACGACGCGGTCCGAGAGGCGGCCGCGGCCTACGCCGACCGGTCCGCGAAGTCGACGCCGTACGCCGCCTTCGCGGCGGGGACGGACCACCCGGACCCGGACGCGATGCGCGGCAGAGAGCTGTGACCGGGGCGAGGTCGACGCAGTCGGGGTCGAACCGAGAGGACAGCGAGGACGGGTCGAACGTCGTCAGAGGGTGTCCCGCTCCGGGCGAGGTTCTCGGACGACTCCCCGCCGACGCCGGGCTCCGGCGACAGCTCGCGGCCGCCGCGCGCTCGCGGGGGCGGACCGCGTCCGTCGCGGGAGAGATCGCGGACATCGAGGCGGAGCTCGCGGGGATCGAGGTCGAACCGGTCGACCTGACGGCGGCGCGGCGGCGGGTCGCCGAGGCGACCGGAGAGATCGAGCGGCTGAAAGAGCGGGTCGCGGCGCTGCGGGGCGACGTGCGAGCGCGCCGCGAACTCGCCGAGGCGATGTATCCCGAGTTCCGACGCGCGCTCGCGGTCGTTCCGAGCGGCGATCCGAGCGCGGCCGGGACGGGACCGGGCGCGTACGACGGAGACCCGGTCGCGGCGTCGCTCGCGGCCGTCAGGACCGCGGCGCTCGACGGACCGGTCGGGCTGCGCGGCAGCGCGGCGCGGCGGATCGAGGAGTCGGGGCGGAGCCCGCGGTCACTCCTTCGGACGGCCGATGTTCGCTTTCGAGGCGCGCGCGACGGGCGCTGAACCCGACGGGGGCGGGTTCGCCTGAGCGTTAAATACGATTCCGCGGGACCCGGCGCATGGAACTCGACTGGTCCGTCGACCGCGAGGGGGACGCGTCGCTCGTCGGTTTTCGGGTGCGCAACGACGGGGCGGTCCCGCGGCGTGTTCGGATGGAGAGCCGGCTGAACGGTCCGCTGCTCTCGCCGCGGCGCGGCGGCGTCCCCGAAGCCGGGTGGGACGCAGCGGGTGTGACCGCGGTACTCGACCCGGGCGAGCGCGCGGCGTTCGGGTTCGCCGCGCTCGCCGACCCCGTCGACCCGCCGGTCGAGATCGCGAACGTCGAGCCCGTGTCGTCGGACGCCGACGAGGCCCACGAGACGGCCGCAGGCGGGACCGACCTCGCACGGGCGGCGGTCCGGGACCTCGAATCGTATCGGCCGCCGCTCGCCGCCGTGGACGGAGCGGAAGGGCGCCACGGGACCCCGGACGCGGGCGGCGACGCGGGGGCCTCCGGTTCGGAGGGGCACTTGCCGGGCCGGGAGGATGCCGAGGGCGACGGCGACGCGGAGAGAGTCGCGGCGCGAGTCGAGCGCGACCCGGACCAGTCAGCTACGCCCGAGTCACCGCGGCGAAGTGCGGCCGGTGGCGGCGTCGACGCGTGGTTCGTGGCCGTCGAGGCGCGGATCGAACGGGCGGAGCGCCTGACCGACGCCGACCTCGCGGCGGCGACGACGGTCGTCGAGGAGGTCGACGGCCTCGACGGGGTCGGAGCGCTCGACGAGCGCGTCGCGGCCGACGCCGAGCGGCTGCGGGCGGTCCGCGACCGCGCCGCGGCGCTGGCGGACCGCGCCGAGGAGAGCGAGATCCGGGTCGAGGCGCTGGAGGCGCTGGCGTGATCCTCGCGGTTGCGGGCGGGAAAGGCGGCGTGGGGAAGACGACGCTCGCGTACAACGTCGCCGCCGCGCTCGACGCCGTCGTCGTCGACGCGGACCTCGGGATGGCGGACCTGCCTGACGGCCGCGGCCCCGACCTCCACGACGTGCTCGCCGGCGCGGCGGCCCCGACGGAGGCGCTCCGTCCCGGCCCGGTCGACATCGTCCCGTGCGGGCGGACGCTGGCGGGCGCTCGGGCGGCCGACCTGACGCGGTTGGCGGAGGCGGTCGCCGCGGTCGAGCGCGAGTTCGGGACGGTCGTCGTCGACTGTCCCGCCGGACGCCGCGCCGACGCCGGCGTGCCGCTCGCGGTCGCGGACGCCTGCCTCCTCGTCGTCTCGCCGCGCGCGTTCGCGCTCGCCGACGCGATCCGGACGCGAGAGCTGGCCCGGGAACTCGACGCCGGGTTGGTCGGCTGCGCGGTCAACCGCGTGACCGAGCCGCCGCCGGTCGACCCGATCGGTGACGCGCTCGGGGCGCCCGCGGAGGTCGTCCCGGCCGACCCCCGCGTCGGCCGCTCGGTGGCGACGGAGCGGCCGGTCACGACCGCCGCGCCCGAGAGCGAGGCCGCCGCGGCGGTCCGGGCGCTCGCGCGACGCGTTCCGGAGTGAACGCCGGAGGGGGGCGCCGCCGTCGCGACGGGCCCGGCGCGACATCGGGCCTTTTACCTCGGGCGTGCCCTCAGCGAGGACGATGATCGGAGTCGCGTTCGTCGTCGGCGTCGCGGTCGTCGCCGCGCTCGCGGTCGCCGTGGGGCCGCTGTACGCGGCCGACCGGTTCCGCGACCTGCGGGAACCGACGGACGCGGAGCGAGCGCAGATCGTGGCGCTGGCGGAACCGGGCGGACTCGCCGTCGAGCGCGTCGCGATCGAAGCCGTCGACGGCGCGGGCGGGGACGGCGCCGCAGCCGACGGTCCCGCTGAGGTGTCGGTCCGGGGACCGCCCCGTAGACGGGTGCTGTTCCTCACCGAAGACGTGTTGACCGACCTCGACGAGGACGCCGCAGTCGGGCTGTTCGCGGCGGAGGCCGGCCGCGTGACGACGTACTACGCCGAGTTCCGCGCCGTCGCCGTCGGCGCCGTGCTTGGGGCGCTGGCCGCGGTCGTCACGACCCTCGTCCCCTTCGAGTCCGGGTTCGCCGCGCTCGTCGCCGTGGGGCTCGTTTCTTTCTGGGCCGGTCGGCGGGTCCAGTACGCGGCGGACGCCCGCGCCGCGGACGCGGTCGGCGCCGACCGCGTCGCCGACGCGTTCGAGCGCGTCGCGGAGCGCCGCGGCGTCGAGCCGGAGACCGGCGACTGGTCGACGTGGTTCGAGGTACAGCCCCCGCTCGGGGATCGGGTCGCGCGGCTCCGCGAGCGGGCTGCCGACGCGGAGTAACGAGTGAAGGGACCGAGGCGGCCGGGGTCAGTTCCCCGAGCGCTGAGCGACGGCGGAGTCGGGGCCGACGCGGACGTCGTAACCCGCGACGGTGAGGGAGACGTCGGCGTCGGACCGCCCGGCGACGAGCGAGTTCAGCGCGTCGGGGTCGACGTGTTCGTACAGTACCACGCCCTCCTCGGGGAGGTCCGCCGGATCGACGCCGGCGAGATCAGCTATCGCTTCGACGACGGCGAGACTGGGACTGGGACCGCTGCCCCCGTGACGGACGCGGGCCCGCTCCGGAACCGAACCGGAGCCGCTCGATTCGGCCGTTACGCTGCTCATACCCCCTAGAGGCGGATATCATACATAAATCAGTCGTTCAATTTATCATATATGATGCCTTGCCCGCGACAGAGTCTCTGAACCGGGAGCCGGGCGCGTCTCGGTCCCGGAACCGTTACCAACCAGCCGCACGCGTGTAGAGACAACTCGAATGCGACTCCCGGAACGACAGCTCGCGGTCCTCGAGGCCGCGAGCGCGACGGACGAACGAACGGTGGCAGAGATAGCCGCGGAGACCGACCTGAAGCCGGAGACGGTGGCCGGCGCGGCCTTCGACCTCGCCGACGAGGGGCTCGTCGAGGTCGGCTCGGTGACCGACCGGACGCTCGCGCTCACCGACGAGGGGCGGCGCTACGTCGACGAGGGGCTACCCGAGACGCGGCTCTACCGCGCCGGCCGCGACGCGGGGGCCGACGCCGACTCGGTCTCGATGGGCGCAGTCATCGGTGAGGCGGCGTTGGACGGTCCGGAGGTCGACATCGCGCTCGCGAACTTCGCGCGGAAGGGGTACGGGAGCGTCGACGGCGGCGAGCTCTCGGTCGACCCCGACGCCGATCCCGACGACGCCGAGGCGACGGCGCTCGCGGCGCTCGCGGAGGCCGACGCCGACGGGGAGAGTCTCGACGGGGACGCCCTCGACGTTGACGAGGCCGTGATCGATCGGCTCGACTCGCGCGGGCTGATCGCGGTCGGCGAGTCCGTCACGCGGACGGTCCGGCTCACAGACGAGGGCGTCGACGCGCTGATGACCGGCGTGGAGGCGACCGAGACGGTCGGGGCGCTCACGCCTGAGCTCCTCGCCAGCGGCGAGTGGCGGGACGCCGAGTTCGCCGCGTACAACGTCGAGGCGGAGGCGGAGACGGCCCGCGGCGGTCGCAAGCACGTCCTCCGTCGGACCGCCGACCGCGTGAAGGACGTCCTCGTCGGCATGGGGTTCCAAGAGATGGAGGGCCCGCACGCCGACGCCGACTTCTGGATCAACGACTGCCTGTTCATGCCGCAGGACCACCCTGCCCGGACCCACTGGGACCGGTTCGCGCTCGACGTGGACCGCATGGAGTCGATTTCGGACGAACTGATGGCCCGCGTCGAGTCGGCCCACCGCGACGGGTGGGGCGACGACGGCGACGGCTACCACTCGCCGTGGTCGGAGGAGTTCGCCCGCGAGGTCGCCCTCCGCGGACACACCACGTCGCTGTCGATGCGATACCTCTCCGGGGTTGCCGGCGCGGAGCTGGAGCCGCCGCAGCGCTACTTCTCGGTCGAGAAGGTGTACCGCAACGACACCCTCGACCCGACGCACCTCCTGGAGTTCTTCCAGATCGAGGGGTGGGTGATGGCCGAGGACCTCTCGGTGCGCGACCTGATGGGCACCTTCGAGGAGTTCTACCGGCAGTTCGGGATCACGGACATCCGGTTCAAGCCGCACTACAACCCGTACACCGAACCCTCCTTCGAGCTGTTCGGGGAACACCCGGAGACGGGCGAGGAGATCGAGATCGGCAACTCCGGCGTGTTCCGGGAAGAAGTCACCGGCCCCCTCGGCGTCGACTGCGACGTGATGGCGTGGGGGCTCGCCTTAGAGCGGCTCGCGATGCTCACCACCGGCGCGGAGGACATCCGCGACCTCCACGGGACGCTCGCGGACATCGAGTTCCTGCGGGACGCGGAGGTGAGCTACTGATGCCCGTCGTCGACGTCGACCCGGACGAGCTCCGCGAGCTCACCGGTCACGAGGAGAAGGACGACGAGGAGCTGAAGGCGGACCTGTTCGGGCTCGGCCTGGAGTTCGAAGGCGAGACCGACGACGGCATGTACCAGTTCGAGTTCGCGCCCGACCGGCTCGACCGTCTCTCCGTCGAGGGGGTCGCCCGCTCGCTGCGCTACCACTACGGCGACGCGCGAGGCGTCTACGTGCCGAACACGAACGACCCCGAGTGGAGGATCGAGGTCGACGAGTCGGTGCCCGACGAGCGCCCGTACGTCACCGGCGCGGTGGTCCGCGGCCTCGACCTCGACGAGGCGGCGCTGGAGTCGCTGATCCAGCTCCAAGAGAAGCTCCACGCGACGATGGGACGGGGGCGCGCGAAGGGCGCCATCGGCATCCACGACCTCGCGATGGTGAAGGGCGCGCCGCTCCAGGAGGGCGCAGAACCGTCGATCACCTACCGCGGCGTCGACCCCAAGGGCGACACGTTCGTCCCCCTCGACGCGAACGACGAGCTGAGCCCGGCCGCGGTGCTGGAGGAGCACGCCACGGGCGAGACGTACGCCGACCTCGTCACGGACCTCGATCGCTACCCGGCGATCTACGACGAGCTCGGCCTGTTCTCGTTCCCGCCGGTGATCAACGGGAAGCGCACCGAGGTGACGACGGGGTCCCGCGAGCTGCTCGTCGAGCTCACGGGCACCGACCAGTGGACTATCGACCGGATGTGTAACATCATCTGTTACGCCCTGTCGGCCCGTGGCGCGACGATCGAGGAGGTCGAAGTGAACTACGCCGACGGCGCGACGCACCCGAGCGAGTACGGCGCGGAGCTCGTCCGGCCGAACCTCGACATCGATGAGAAGACGGTGTCGCACGAGCGGATCGAGACGCTGCTCGGCGTCGACTTCGAGCCCGAGGAGGTCGTCGACTGCTTCGAGCGCGCCGGACTGGACGCCTCGTACACGCTCGGCGAGGACGTCCGCTACGAGGTGGAGATCCCGCCGTACCGCGTCGACGTGCTCCACCCCCTCGACCTCGTCGACGACGTGGGGCGCGCGTACGGCTTCGACAACCTGACGCCGCGCTACCCCGACGTGGGTACCGTCGGCGGGCGCCACGAGCGCTCCCGGCTGGAGGACGCGGTCCGTACGAGTCTCGTCGGGCTGGGCTTCGAGGATCTGCTGAACTTCCACATGACGGGCGGGACCGAGAACTACGACCGGATGCGGATCGAACCGGGCACGGGCGGCGCCGCGGTCGGAGACGGCGACGGGGTATTCGGCGGCGGCTCCCCCGTCGAGATCACCGAGCCGTACAGCGAGGAGTACACCCAGCTCCGAACGTGGGCCCTCCCGTCGCTCGTCATGCTGTTGGAGCGGAACACCCACAACGCCTACCCGCAGGACGTCGCCGAGGTCGGCTTCGTCGCCGAGCGCGACGACGACGCGGACACGAATGTCGCCGAGTCGCGGCACGTCGCCGGCGCGGTCGCCCGGCGCGACGCCTCCTATGAGGCCGCGAAAGGCCAGCTTCAGGCGCTGTGCGACGACTTCGACGCCGACCTAGCGACACCCCGAGTCGAGCATCCGACGTTCATCGATGGCCGCGCCGCCGCGGTCATGATCGACGGTGAACGCGTCGGCGTGATCGGTGAGATCCATCCCGCGGTACTCGTCGAGCACGATTTGGAGGTGCCGGTCGCCGCCTTCGAGTTCGACCTCGACGCGCTGCGGTAGACTCTCGACCGGATCACGTACCGACGCCGGACTTTCCGTTCGGTCGGTTCTATCACGGATTATCACGGAGAGTGGCTGGAGCAGAAGACATATATTCCCCTTAGCGCAGTTCCCGAGCATGGACTGCGAGAGATGCGGCGTCGACGCCACACTCACGCACCGGGACGTCGACGGGTTCGCGTACTACCTGTGTGAGGCCTGTATCGGCGGGTGGGACGCGGTTCGGACGCGATCGCCCGAGGCTTCGGACGAGAGTCGCTCGGCCGCGCAGTAGGCCCGAGCACCGGGTCGGCGGCGCGCGGTGACGCCGGGGGGACGCTCGCCAGCGAGAGCGACGCGCAGTAACCCCGACGAGATGCGTGCCCGCGAGAGCGACGCGCGCAGAGTGATCAGTAGGATCGAAACGGAAGGCGGTGATCGGGCCGTCCCCCCACCGCTTCTCGGCAGGGAGCACGCCGACGCGGGGGAATGATCCCTCGACGTGGTCGATGACGGGATCAGTTGTGTGTTGCGAAATCTAGCTCTGACGCTCTTCAGTAGACTGGCGGAACCAGGAGCATTAGTGCCTCTGGCCCGGCAAAAACGGGTATGTATGAAGACCGTCCTGCCTTCGGCCAGAGGCTATCAGAACTTGCGGAACTTGGGGTAATAGAATTTCGGGCCGAGCCGCTCGACGCCA
>NZ_NEDJ01000047.1 GCF_002114285.1 Halorubrum ezzemoulense DSM 17463 | reverse complement strand
ATATTCATGCGTAATTATCGGCCGCGAGTCGGTGAAAACGGTTGCGCTCCGACCGCGTCCCCACCCGCGACGGACAGACACAAGCCCGCCCGGCCCCTACGATAGTTCCATGTTCCCCCGGCTCCGGCGGATCGTCGCTCGCGTCGCGGAGGCGGTGGCGGGCGCGCTCGACCGGGCCGGCGTCATCGACCGGTCGCGGCTCGACGAGACGATGGGGCTCGCGTGGCCCCGGATCGTGACTGGGTTCGCGATCATGTCGAAGAACACCGTCGACCTCGCGGTGATCGGCTACGCGGTCGGCGTCTCCGCGGTCGCCGGGCTCGGGTACGCGTTCGCGTTCTGGCAGCTCGCGAAGTTCGTCTCCATCGGGCTCGCCGGCGGCACCGTTTCGCTCGTCTCGCAGAACTACGGCGGCGACGAGCGCGGGCGGGCGGGGCTCGTCGTCAAGCAGTCGCTGATCGTGGCCGCGCTGCTCGTCGCGCCGATCGTCGCGGGGTACGTCCTCGGCGCGGAGCGACTGGTCGCGCTCGTGGGCGGCGACGGCGCGGCGCTGTCCGCCGGGACGACCTACCTCGTCGTCACGGCGCCCGCGCTCGCCTTCGAGTTCTTCAACATGATCGCGAGCCGGACGTACGCCGGCGTCGGCGACACGGTCACTCCGATGGTCGCGCGAGCCGGCGGCGCGCTGTTGAACGTCCTCCTCACGACGTGGCTCGTCCTCGGGGCCGGCATGGGCGTGTTCGGCGCCGGGCTCGGTACCGCGGTCTCCATCGCCGCCGTCGGGCTCGTCCTCGCGTGGGGGATGTCCGGACGGTCGTACTTCGGCCGCGGCGCCTCGCCGGTCCCAGTCGGGCGCTCCGGGCCGTGGTTCGACCGCGGACTGACCCGGCAGCTGCTCCGCGTCTCCGCGCCGCTCATCGCGCGGCGCGTCGCCGAGGGGATCGTGGTCTTCCCGCTCCTGTGGATCGCGTCGTCGTTCGGCTCCGCGACGGTCGCCGCCCTGGAGGTCGGCCGCCGGGTCAGAGCGCTGCTCGGCAGCTTCAGCTGGGGATTCTCGATCGCCGCGAGCACGCTCGTCGGCCAGCGGCTCGGCGCGGGCGAGGAGTCGCTCGCGACCGCGTACGGCCGCGACGTGATCGCGCTGTCGGCGGTCGTCTACGTCCTCGCGTCGGCCGCGGTGATCGCCGCCGCCGGCCCGATCGCCGGCGTGTTCGTCGACGATCCGGCCGCGGTGAGCGCGACCGCGGCGTTCGTCGTCGCCGCCGCGGTGAGCGCGGTGCCACTCGGCGTCGACGGCTCGATCACGGGGTCGCTCCGCGGCGCGGGCGACACGCGCTGGCCCTTCCTCGCGTCGATGGTGGGACTGTACGTCTTCGCGCTTCCCGTCGCGCTGGTCGGGCTCGTCACGCCGCTCGGCGTCGGCGGCCTCTACGCGGCGCTGGTCGCGGAGAAGCTCGTCCCCGCCGGACTGAACGGCTACCGGTTCCGGTCGAACCGGTGGCAGGCCGTCAGCCGGCAGTACCGCCCCGACGCGGGCGAGGTGGAGGAAGAGGTCGGATAGGGCCGCGGGCGGATCGGGAGCCTACTCGTCGGCGACGTCCTCGATCACTTCGACGCTGCCGGTGAGCTGCCGGTGGACGTACGGCATGTCAATCCCGGCGTCGTCGAACGCCTCCTTCACCGCGGTGACGTACTCGGAGCGCACGCGGACGAAGTCGCCGCGGTCGGGGTCCGCGATCCACCAGCGCGACTGGAGCCCGACGGCGGAGTCGCCGAGCCCGACGAGCCGGACCGAGACGCCCGGGTCGTCGAGGATCTCCTCGTGGGCCTCGGCCTTCTCGATGATGATGTCGGTCGCCGTCTCGATGTCGTCGTCGTAGCCGATCCCGAAGACGAACTTCTGGCGGAGCGTGTCGTAGGCGACGGGGTTCGTCACCGCGCTGTTCGCGAGATCACCGTTCGGGACGGTGACCAGTTCGTTGTCGAAGGTCCGGACCCGCGAGACGCGGAGATCGATCTCCTCGACGCGGCCGGACATGTCGCCCCACTGTATCCAGTCGCCGACCTCGAACGGCTTGTCCTTCAGGATGAACACGCCGGCGACGAAGTTGCCGAGGAGGTCCTGCGCCGCGAAGCCGACCGCAAGCGCGATGGCGCCGCCGAACACCGCGAACGCCGAGAGGAAGCCGCCGTAGCCGGCGACGGCGAAGCCGATGGCGATCGCCGCCACCCAGACCACGGCGTTGAGCACGTTCGTCCCGAGGCTCACAACCGCCGCGTCGAAGCCGCGCGACCTGACGATCCGTCGGAGCCCCGGAATGACGACGTACTTGCCGAGCAGCAGCACGGCCAGGAACCCGGCGACGAACCCGACCACCGAGGTCGCTATCGCCGCGACGTCGACCGCGGTTGTGACCGCGTCGAGCTGTAAGAGAAGCATCACCCGCCCTTTCACGAGGATATATAAAGAAGCTACTGGCGGCGCGGTTGTTTACGTCCGGTGGACGGACGGCCGCGTGGGAAACCGGTCGCTCGCACGGGGCAGCGGTCGCCGGCGGGAGACCGCGTCAGTCGCTCCGTACCGCGAGCGGTCCGTCGCCGCGGGCGACCGCGCGCAGCCGTCGACCGTGGACGTCGTCCGCCGCGATCCGCTCGCGGACCGCGGGCGGGATCCACGCCTCGCGACCGTCCGGTTCGGGCGCCGGCTCGACGCCCGCGGGGCGAACGTCGTCCGGGAGGTAGCGGGCGTACGTCGGGAGCCGCTCGCGGAGCGGGACGCCGCCGGCGTCGGCGACCGCCTCGAGCCCGCGGAGGTCGGGCCACTCGTACGCCGGGTTGATGTAGTCGTCCGTCACCGGCGAGACGCCGCCGAGGTCGTCGATCCCGCAGTCGACGAGGTCCGCCGCCGGCGAGAGGTTCGGCGGTACCTGAACGGACACCTCCGGCGGGAGCGCCGCGCGCGCCATCGCGACGACGCGGCGCATCGTCGCGAGGTCGGGCTTCGGGAAGTCCGAACGCTCGTTGGGGACGACGTTCTGTACTATCACCTCCTGGACGTGGCCGTGTCGCTCGTGGAGCTTACGGATCGCGAGCAGGCTCTCGGCACGGTCGCGCCAGTCCTCGCCGATCCCGACCAAGATGCCGGTCGTGAACGGAACCCTCTGTCGACCCGCAGCGCGGATCGTGTTGAGCCGCTGGCCGGGCGTCTTCCGTCGCCCGCCGCTGTGCGCGTCCACGTCGGCGGTCGTCTCCAGCATGACGCCCATGGACGCGTTCACCTCGCGGAGGGCGGCGAACTGCGACTCCGTCAGGTCGCCGGGGTTCGAGTGCGGGAGCAGCCCCTCCTCCAAGGCGATCTCGCAGGCCCGGTGGAGGTACTCGTGGATCGAGTCGAACCCCCACTCGGCGAGCGTCTCGTGGACCTCGGTGTACCGGTCGTCCGGCTCGTCGCCGAAGGTAAACAGCGCCTCCGTACAGCCCGCGTCGGCGCCGACGCGGCACTGCTCGCGCACCTCCTCGGGCGACAGCAGCGACGCCTCCCCGGGCGCGTCGTAGTAGGTACAGTACGTACAGGTGTACCGACACGCGGTGGTGAGGGGAATGAAGACGTTGCGCGCGAAGGTGAGCCGGTCGGCCGCGTCGACGTCGCCCGGGCTGACGGAGAGCAGTCGCTCGACCGCCCGCTCGTCGACCGCGACGTCGACTCCGTACTCGTCGGCCCCGGCGAACACGGGCGTCACTCGCGGTCGATGTTTAAAAAGGATCGCGGTTGCGGATCCCCCGGCGACACCGCGAGTGGTTACGTTGGCGCCCCCTTCGGTCGCACGACCAATTTCGACGGCGCTCACTCTCGGACGACGCTCACGCGACCCTCGGACGCGTCGAGCGCGAAGCCGGCCTCGCGGAGCCACGTCGCCGCGCGCCCCTCGCCGTGGATCAGGACCTCCGCGAGATCGGCCGGCTCGTCGACGTCGGTGCCGAGCCGGTGCGAATCGACCGTCTCGAACGCCGCGCCGACCGCGGCCGCGATCTCGCGGTGGTCGAGGTACGACGCGCCGTGGTAGTCCACGCGGAACTCGGGGTGGGAGGCGACGAACGCGTTCGTGCCGCCGCCGCGACCCGGGGCGACGGCCACGTCGGCGTCGCGGCCGGCCGCGAAGAGCCGGTCGAGCGTCGCCGGCGTGGCGAGCGCGAGGTCCGCCATCACGACGGCGGTCGGCCCGGGCGGGCCGTCGGACTCGTCGTCGGCTCCCAGTCGCGTGTCGAGCGCCCCGTTGACCGCGTCCGTCAGCGGGCGGTCGTCGACGGTGACCGGCCGGTCGAGGTCGACCGCGTCGGTCGCCAGCACGCGCGGCTCACCGCCGGCGCCGGCGACGGCGTCGAGCACGTCGTCGAGCATCGCCCGCGCAAATGCCACGCGCTCCTCGGGGGCAAGAACGCTAGAGAGCCGCGACTTCGGGCGGTCGGTCGAAAAGGGAACGATGACCTCCATCGCGGGGAGCGGCGCGCCTCAGAACAGGGATTCCAGCTCGTCGCTGTCGTCGCTGACGAGCTCGTCGAGGTTGTCGTCGCTCTCCTCGCGGATCTCGTCTAAGTTGTCCTGCGCCTCGATGGCGACCTGCTGGAGCTCCTTGATCCGCGGGACGTTCGTGACCCCCGCGAGCAGGATGACGGTCGCGACGAAGCCGGCGCCGCGGTACGGGTAGTCCCCGCCGCGGACCTCCATCGAACCGGTCTGCTCTTCGAGCCACTTCCGCCCGCGCTCGATGCCCTTCCGGTTGAGGTACTCGGGCGGACCCGCGAGCACGAGCAGCGCGCGCTCCGCGCCCTCGATCTCGCAGGGGAGCGTGAGCCGGCCGAGCGCCGCCTTGCGGACGAGGCTGGTGATCCGGTTCGTGGTGTGCGCGCTGTCGAGCTCGTCGTCGTCGCCGTCGTCGCGCAGCCGCGAGAGCAGGCCGCCCGAGGAGCGCTCCTCGACCTCCTCCTCCGCGTAGCCGACCGTGGAGACGCCGCCGCCCGAGAGCGTGTTGATGATCTCGGAGGAGTCGACGACGCTCTCGGCGACCTCTTGGCCCTGCTGGATCTCGCCGGCGCCGAAGAGGATGCCGAACCGACGGACGATCTCCTCGTTGATCTCCTCGTAGCCGCCCTGAACGGACTCGCCCGTCTTCCGCCAGGCGTCGTTGTCGAACACCATGAGGTTGTCCACCTCGCGGACGAACGTCTGGAACGACCGGGCCGCGTTGAGGGTGTAGATACCACCCTCGTCGCTGCCCGGCAGGATGCCGAGCCCGTAGACGGGCTCGGTGTAGATCCGCTTGAGGTGCTTCGCGAGCACCGGTGCGCCGCCGGAGCCCGTCCCGCCGCCGAGACCGGCGACGACGAGGAACGCGTCGACCTCGTGGACCGGGATCGAGTCGATCGCGCCCTGAACCTCGTCGATGTCCTCCTCCGCGATCTCCGCGCCGAGCTCGTTGTCCGCGCCGACGCCGTGGCCCTTCACGCGCGACTGGCCGATGAGGACGCGCTGGTCCTCGGAGATGTGTTCGAGCCCCATGAGGTCCGCCTTCGCCGTGTTGACGGCGGCGGCCGCTCGAACGATCTCGGAGCCCGTCCGCTTGTCGTACTCCAAGAACTTGTCAACTACTTTACCCCCCGCCTGGCCGAATCCGATCATTGCGAGTTTCATCGTGTGCTCCCTCCGCGTTTGAACTGAACAGAGCGTGATCTCGTATATAAGCCTTCGGTTGGCGTTACCAGCGTTGAGATTATGACAGTTGACATGTTCGCGCTCCGCGTCATCTGACCCCGAGGTGCTCCCCGAGCGTGGTCAGGTCCGCGGCGTCGACGCCGAACGCGCCGACGTCGCTGTCGGCGGTCGTGTTGTCGAACTTCAGCGACCGATACTGGTCCGGCCCCATCGGGAACCCGGGGACCGCGCCCAACACGGAGAGCCCGACCTTCGCGAGCGGCATGGGGAGCGGGACGATCGTGACGCCCTTCTTTTCGGCGTCGTAGACGAGGTCCGTGACCTGCCGGAGCGTGAGCACCTCCGGGCCGCCGATCTCGTAGGTCTCGCCGACGTGCTCGTCGTCGGTCACCGCGGCGGCGATCATCGGGACGAGGTCCTCCACGTGGATCGGCTGGAACCGGGTCTTCCCGCCGCCCGGGAGGGGGTACAGCGGGACGCCCGGCGCGAACATCCCCTTCAGGCGCTTGGTGAACGAGACGAACTCGCCGCCCTCGCCGAAGACGACGGAGGGGCGGAAGATCGTCCAGTCGAGGTCGCTGTCGCGGACGATTTCCTCCGCCTCGCCCTTGGCGCGGATGTAGGCCGTGTCGCCGTTCGGGTCCGCGCCGAGCGCGCTCAGCTGGACGAACCCGTCGACGCCGCCGTCCTCGGCGGCGCGGACGAGGTTCTCCGTGCCGCCGCGGTGGATCCGGTCGTGCATACGGTTGCCGCCCTCGGGTTCGAACAGGGGCGAGAGCGCGACCAAGTTCACGACCGCGTCGTGGCCGTCGACGGTCGACGCGATCGAGTCGTAGTCGGTCACGTCTCCGCTGGCGCCCGTCACCCCGTCCGCCGTCCCGTCGGGCGAGCGAGAGAGCGCGGTCACCGCGTGACCGTCGTCCGCGAGCGCGCGACAGAGGTGCGAGCCGATAAAGCCGGTCCCCCCGGCTACCAACACTTTCATGCGATCCGTATCGCGTGGAAGGCCCGTAAACCTACCGCGGCGTCAGACGCGCCCCCGAAATCCGGCGCAGAGGCGACCGAAACGGACCCGAGCGCCCGGATCAGTCCTCGTCGGGAACCGGGACCGTCAACACCGGAACGGGCGCGCTCCGCAGGGTCCGTTCGGCGACGCTCCCCAGCAGGTATTGCCCCACGCCGGTCCGGCCGTGGGTCCCCATCGCCACGAGGTCGACCACGGGGTCGTCGACGTACGCCCGGATCCCGCGGGCGGCGGAGGTGGCGACCTCGACCGCGCCGACCGCGTCCAGTCCGGCGGCCTCGACGCGCTCGACGCCCTCGGCGACCGCGTCGTCGGCGTACTCGGAGAGGGTGTCGACGTGGTCTCCGATGCCCACGTCGCCGGTGTCGACGACCGAGAGGACGTGGACGGTCGCGCCCGCTCGCTCCGCGACCGGCAGGGCTCGGTCGAGCGCGGCGGTCGCTGCGGGGCTCCCGTCGGTCGGCACCAGGATGTCCGCGTACGGGTACGGGACCGTTTCGTCGCCCGGACGGAGGGCCAACACCGGTACCGGCGACTGGCGGACGACGCGCTCGGTGGTGCTCCCGACGAGGTGTTCGACCCCCTGCCGCCCCCGCGTCGACATCGCGACGAGGTCGGCGTCGACCTCCTCGGCGTACGCGGTGACTGTCTCCGGGACCCCACCCTGCCGGACCGCCGTCTCCGCGTCGACGCCGCGGTCGGCGGCGCGGGCGGCCGCCTCCTCGACAATCGATTCCCCCTCACGCTCTAACACGTCGACCACGTCGCCGCCGATCCGCGTCACGCTGTCGCGGGTGGTGTCCGCGACGTGGAGCACCTGGACCGTCGCGCCGTGGTCGGCGGCGATCGCGAGGATGTGGTCGAAGGCCGCCGCGGCCGCGTCGCTGCCGTCGGTGGGCACGCAGATCCGTTCGAACATACGGCCATGGTCGCGGCCGCGCGTGAAAAACGCTCGCGTCGTCGCGGCCGTTCCCGGAACGCCGTCTCGCGGCGTGTGTCGCGTCGCCCTGCGGCGTGCGTCACGTCGTTACGCGGCGTCGTCGTCCGGGTCCGCGCCGGTCGCGGCGTCCGCATCCTCCTCATCGTCGCGTCGCTCCACCCGGACCGTCGAGATGCGCGCGCCGTCGACGGCGGTGACTTCGAAGGAGAATCCCGCCGCTGCGGCGACGTCGCCGATTTCGGGCGAGCGCCCGATCCGATCGAGGACGAACCCGCCGAGCGTCTCGTAGCCGTCGCCGCTGAGGTCGGTCCCCAGCGCGTCGTTGACGTCGGAGAGGGCGACCGACCCGTCGGCCTCGTGCGCCCCGTCACCGGTCCGCCGGATCGTGTGGCGGTCGTCGGCCACGTCGAACTCGTCGCGGAGGTCGCCGACGAGCGCCTCGGCGACGTCCTCGACCGTCGCGATCCCCTCGAAGGCGCCCCACTCGTCGATCACCGCCGCCACCTGTCGGCGCTCGTCGCGGAACTGGACGAGGAGGTCGCTCGCGCTCGTCGTCTCCGGGACGACGAGGATCTCTCGGGCGAGGCCGCCCGCGGTGGCGCCGTCGTCGCCCTCGGCGGTCGCGCGCAGCACGTCCTTCGCGTCCACGAAGCCGACGACGCGGTCGGCGTCGTCGCGGTCGACGACGGGATACCGGGTGTGGCCGGCCTCGAAGATCGTCTCGCGAATCGCCGCCAGCGACGCGTCCGCCGGCAGCGAGACCACGTCGGGACGCGGAACCATCAGCTCGCGGGCCGCGGTGTCGTCGAGCTCGAAGACGCCCTCGATCATCGCCACCTCGGACTCGTCGACGTGCCCGGCCTCGCCGGCGCGGGCCAGCACGCGACGGATCTCGCGCTCTTCGAGGGTCTCGTCGCTCTCGGAGGCGGGCGGGACCCCGATCAGGCTCGTGAAGGCGTTCGCGGTGCCGTTGAACACCGCGATGCCGGGCGAGAAGATCAGGTACGCCAGCTTCATCGGCGGCGCGAGCAACAGCGAGATCCGCTCCGCCTGCGCGATCGCGATCGTCTTCGGCGCCAGTTCGCCGAAGACGACGTGGAGGAAGGTGATGAACGAGAACCCGACCGCGAACGCGACGAGGTGGACCAACCCCTCCGGCAGGAGCGGGCCGAGGACCGGCTCGATGAGCGCCGCGACCGCCGGCTCGCCGATCCACCCGAGACCGAGCGACGCGAGCGTGATCCCGAGCTGGGTCGCCGCGAGGTAGTCGTCGAGGTTCGTCATCACCTCCCCGAGCGTCTCCGCGCCCGCCTGCCCCTCCTCGACCAGCTGTTCGACCGAGGTGGCACGGATCCTGACGAACGCGAACTCCGAGGCGACGAAGAAGCCGTTCAGGACGACCAGAAACAGCGCGGCTGCGACCCGCGAGAGTGAGACGGCGACGGCTACCATTCGCGCCTCCCGGGCCCGCGGCGAGCCGGTGAGCCGACGGCGGTGCGTGAGTCGACGTTCATGGCGGCCGTTCGCGGAGGGGTCACTAAAAAGGCATGCGAACGCCGCACGCGAGGGAGAAGGGCCGGTCCCTGGACCGGACCCGCGCCGTTTATTCCTCGCCGCGGCGGAACGCCACCATGCTGATCACGCTGGAGGGGCTCGACGGGAGCGGCAAGACGACGGTCTGGGAGGCGCTCCAGGACGTGTACCCCGACGCGACGTTCACCCGCGAACCGACCGACAGCTGGTACGGAGAGGCGGTGGCCCGATCGATGGGCGACTCGGAGGCCGACCCGCTCGCGGAGCTGTTCCTCTACACCGCCGACCACGCGAACCACCTCTCGGAGACAGTTCGACCGGCGCTCGCGGACGGCGACCTGGTCGTCTCCGACCGGTACTCGGACTCGCGGTTCGCCTATCAGGGGGCGACGCTCGCACGGACCGACGCGGATATCAAGCGGCCGCTGGAGTACGTCCGCGGGATCCACGCCGCGTTCTCGCACCCGCCGGACGCGACGATCTACCTCGACCTGGACCCCGAGACGGCGGCCGAGCGCGCCGGGCGAACCGACAAGTTCGAGCGCGACGGCTACCTCGCGGCCGTGCGCGACAACTACGAGCGCCTGATCGACGCCGAGCCCGGGCGGTTCCACCGGGTCGACGCGACGCGGGCGCCCGAGGACGTGGTCGCTCGGGTCGAGGAGGTCGTGGCCGGGCTCGTCGACCGCTGACGGCGTCGCGGTCGAGCCCTCTCAGCGCGTGTCCGGGAGTTCGTACTCGTCGGGCGGCGTGAGGTAGAGGTAGTCGATGGCGGCGCCGAGCGCCATCGGGAGCGCGATCAGAAGCGCCAGCAGGATCGTCGAGCTCCCGACGTTGATCCCGGTCCCGACGCCGAGCGCGCCGGTGAAGACGAGCGTCGAGACGAGCAGCAGGATCGGTGTCAACACGAGCGTGTACAGGATCGACCCCCACGACGTCGAAAGCTGAATCCGGAAGAACCGGGTCGCGACCCCGGCGAGGAACGTGTGGAACGCGACCAACGCGAGGAGGCTGCCGAACCCGAACAGCGCGAGCATGGTCGCCGTACGATCCCCCGACACTTCCCCCTATCGACCTCAGACGGGCCCGCCGCCGCCCTGCTGTCGCGCGGCCGAGAGCAGGTCCGAGACGGGTGCCGTGTACTCGTAGCCCGGGATCACGCCTTGGACGTACGTGCCCTCGACGAAGTCGATCAGGGCGCCCGCGTCGTCGACGCCCCGCCGCTCGTTGATGTCCGAGAGCGCGTAGGTGATCGCGATCTCGTCGTCGTCGCGCTCGACGGCCGGATCGAAATCCCGATCCTTGCGGGTGACGCCGCCGACATCGACGGCGCGGCGCTCGAACGTGTCGACCCAGCCGTCCTCGACCACGTCCGCGACCTCGTCGGCGGTGGCGGCGGAAAGGATTGGCACGCGAACGGTAACGGTGAACCGGATGCGCCCCTCGCCGGCCGGCTCGGCCCGGACGCGCCCGTCGAACGCGGTCGTCGTCGACACCCAGCCGGCGCCGTCGCGCTCGAACGAGCCGTGGTCGCCGAACGCGCGCCGGACTCGGCCGGGGAGTTCGTCGGCCGCGTCGGCGTCGTCGTCCTCGGTTTCGGTCATACCTATCCGGAGGTGACGCGGCCTGAAAAGCCGCTCGCGTCGCCCGCGCGAGCCGGGCATCGCCCCGTCGCCGACGGCCCCGTCGCACCCGTCACCGATACGGGCACACCGAGCCGGTACGTCGGGCGCTTTTATGCGTCGACCGACGAGACGAGGTATGGCTGACCGGTTCCGGTCCACGGAGGGACTGATCGACGCGCTCGCGACCGCCGAGTTCGACCGACCGCCGGCGCTCGTGAGCAACGCGCACATCACCGGGCTCGGGGTCGCGCGCGCCCTCGACGCCCACGACGTGCCCGTCATCGCGCTCGACCGCGCGGGCGACGGCGCCGACACCGAGGCCGAGACCGTCGCACACGACGGCCTCGCGCCCCCCTCTGACGCGGTCGACTACGCGGGGGCGGTGACGTACCCGCTCGACGACCTCGACGGGTTCCGCGAGGACGTGGAGGCGATCGTCGACGCGGCGGGCACCGAGGCCGTCGCGTTCGGCTGCATGGACGAGTGGGCGCTGTCGTACGCCGAGGCAGACCCCGATGGCGTCCGGCTCCCGTTCGCCGGGAGCGAGACGCTCGACGACGTGCTGAACAAGTCCGAGCTGTACGCGACCTGCGAGGAACTCGGCGTGCCCTACCCGGAGACGTACCGGCTCGAAGCGACCGCGGCGAGCGGGACCCGCGAGGCGGACGCCACCGTCGACGAGGCCGCGGCGGCGCCCGGCTTCCCGCTGGTGGTGAAACCCGAACTCAAGCGCGACTTCGAGGAGGCGTTCGGCACCAACGTGATCGAGGTCGCGGACCGCGAGGAGTTCGCGGACGTCGTCGCGGCCGCGGCCGACGAGGGCATCGCGGTGATGGCCCAGAAGCGCGTCGACATCGCGGCGGGACGGGACCACTCGCTGGCCTCCTACGTCCCCCCGTCCGGGAGCGACGACGCGCTCGCGGTGGTCGGCAACGCGGCGGTCCGGTACCCGCGAAACTTCGGCACCTCCTGTCTCGTCGAGACCGCGGACGAGCCGGCGATCCGGGAGCACGCGCTCGCCGTCCTCGATGACGCGGGCTACCACGGGATCAGCGAGGCGGAGTTCGTCTACGACGCCGACCGCGAGGAGTTCCTGCTGCTCGACGTCAACACCCGGCCGTGGAAGTGGATCGGGATGCCCGTCGCCGCGGGCGCGAACCTCCCGATGGCCGCCTACGCGGCGGTCACCGACGCGACCTACGAGTCGTCCGGAATCGAGCCGATGCGGTGGGTGTACCTTCGCGACTACCTCTCGCTGCTCGCGGGCGACGACGCGTTCTGGGACCAGCTGTCGGCCGCCGACTGGCGGCGGCTCGTCTCCGGCGCGTTCGAGCGCGAGGGCGACCGGACGGCGGGCGTCTACCGCCCCTCGGACCCCGATCCGGCCGCGAAGCTGCTAGAGACCGAGTTCGTCGACCGCGAGTACTACTGCTCCTGTTGAGGCGCCCCCGACCGGGAGACGCGTGAGCGACCGCGGAACGCAACGATTAGTTCGCCCGCCGACACAGGGCGCGTATGGACTTCTTCGAGGCGCTCGCGGACCGGATCGAGGCCGTCGACAGCGTCGTCTCGGTCGGGCTCGACCCCGACCCGAGCCGGCTCCCCGACGCCGTGGCCGACGCCGATCTACCGCGGTGGGCGTTCAACCGCCGGATCATCGACGCCACCCACGAGCACGCCGCCTGCTACAAGCCGAACGCCGCGTTCTACGAGGATCCGGACGGCTGGCGCGCGCTGCGCGAGACCGCGGCGTACGCCGAGGGGAAGGGCGTCCCCGTCCTGCTCGACGCGAAGCGCGGCGACATCGGCAACACGGCGCGGCGGTACGCCGAGGTGCTCGACCACGTCGACGCGATCACGGTGAACCCCTACCTCGGGCGCGACTCGCTCCAGCCGTTCCTCGACCGCGCGGACAAGGGCGTGTTCGCGCTCTGTCGCACCTCGAACCCCGGCGGCGCGGACCTCCAGGATCTCGAACTCGCCTCCGGCGAGCCGCTGTACGAGCGCGTCGCGGCGCTCGCGGGCGTGTGGAACGCGAACGACAACGTCGGACTCGTCGTGGGGGCGACGACGCCCGAGGAGCTGGAGACGGTCCGCGAGATCGTCCCCGAGATCCCGTTCCTCGTTCCCGGCGTCGGCGCGCAGGGGGGCGACCCCGAGGCCGCGGTCGAACACGGGCTCGCCGAGCGCCCGGACCTCCCGGTCGACGTCGGGCTCGTGAACTCCTCGCGCGGGATCATCTTCGCAGGCGAGGAGTCGAGCCGGCCCGGCGACGAGGCGACGTACTTCGGCGCCGCGGGCGACGCGGCGAAGCGACTCAAGAAGCGGCTGAACCGGCACCGCTGAGCCGTCGCGTCGCGACGCGTTAGCGCCGCCCGGCGACGCAGGCGGTACAGGCTCGGGCCGTCTCGTCCCAGTGGTCGTCGCAGACGGCGCGGCCGCAGCGGTCGCAGGCGCGGCTCGCGGTAGCCGCCTCGCAGATCTGGCACAGTCCAGTGCGGCTCACGGCGGCGGTTGGGTCGGACGGCTTATGACGATCGGGGGCGACCGCCCGGTATGCGCCAGTTCGTCGTCATCGGCCGCGACGTGCCAACCGATCCGGACGCGATATCGCTGTCCGACATCCCCGGGGCCGGCCGGCTCGACCTCCTCTGCCGGTGCGTGAGCGCCGGCGTCTTCCTCTCGCACGGCATCCGCGAGTCCGTCCGGGTCCACCTCGCGATCGCCGACGAGTTCACCGTCTCCTTCGACTCTGACGCGCTCCGGCACCTCCACCCCGACGAGCGCAACGTCGCCGCGCGGGTCCGCGACGCGCTCGACGCGCGAGACGAGGCGATCGGCCACATGCCCGCAGACGTCTCTCCGGGCGTCGAACTCCGCCGGATGGGGCTCGACGCGACGCTCGACCGGCTCGTCGGCGCGGACGGCCGCGGCCCGGACGGGACGCTCGTCCAGCTCCACGAGGACGGCGCCCCGCTCATCGACGCCGAACCGCCGGAAGATCCGGTGTTCGTGCTCTCGGACCACCACGACTTCGCGCCGGACGAGGCGGCTGCGGTCGACGAGCGCGCCGACCGCCGGCTCCGGGTCGGCCCCGAACTGCTCCACGCGGACCACGCGATCACGGTGGTCCACAACTGGCTCGACACCGACGGGTACGCCAGCTACTGACTGCGGGACGGATGACCGCACCACCCCCCGGCAGCGACCCGTCGCCGCCCGACCGAGAGACCACGACCGCGCCCGACGCGGACTCCCGGTTCGCGGTTCCACTCCGCGGGGTGGCCGTCGACCCCGAGACGCGCTGCGCCCACTGGGACGACCCCGTCGACGTGGTCGCGCTCCGGTTCGGCTGCTGCGAGGCGTACTACCCCTGCGACGCCTGCCACGACGCCGCGACCGACCACGAGGCGGTCCCGTGGCCCCGCGACCGCTTCGACGATCCGGCGGTCCTGTGTGGCGTCTGCGAGACGACGATGACCGCGAGCGAGTACCTCGACTGCGACGATACGTGCCCGGCGTGCGGCGCCGCGTTCAATCCCGGTTGTCGGAAGCATCGGGGCCGGTACTTCGAGGTGGCGGGCTCGGGGGACGAGGACGGTGACGACGGTTTATAACTGATGGCGCGGCAGCGGTGGCGTGTGCCTGCGAGCGCCCGACGGGCGCGAGTCAGGACGCGCGAGGGAGTCAGGCGCGACGAGGGCGACTGAAGGGAGCCCGCAGGACGCGCCTGACGAGGCTGGGGAGGCGTGAGGTGCGGTTGCGGTGCGGGACGGGACTCGAAGGGGCAGTCGCGAGGACGAAGACGCGCGACGTAAGGACCGCAGGGAGCGAGTGAAACGAGCGACTGAGGACCGCAACGAGCGCATCGAGTCCTCGCGACTGGGGCTTCGTGGTACCCGCGTCTGGCGTCGATGAACTGGATATTCTATCGACTCCTCCCCCCTCCGGTCCGTCTTGATCGCCCCCCTTTCGGAAGGATTAAAAGAACGAACGGCTTTCTGTCGAG
The DNA here is from genome assembly GCF_002114285.1 of Halorubrum ezzemoulense DSM 17463. GTDB lineage: Archaea > Halobacteriota > Halobacteria > Halobacteriales > Haloferacaceae > Halorubrum > Halorubrum ezzemoulense. Next base: position 10,770 of record NZ_NEDJ01000047.1, on the reverse strand, counting down.
TGCGGGCCGGTGGGGTAGCTTGGTATCCTTCGGCCTTCGGGTGGCCGTAACCACGATTCAAATTCGTGCCGGCCCACTTCTCCCGCATTCTCCGCCGACTACTGACGCGTACCTACCTTCGGTGAAGCCGCGGTGTTCCGCCGCGGATGTCACCCGACCACCGCGTTCCGAGACGTGTGTTTCCCGGGCGCAGCGGGGAGGCCGAAACGGCGGAAATCGCGGTCCCGTCGCCGGTGATCTGAAGTGTAAGGTATCCGGGACGATCGGTCGAACAGCTCTCCGATCGGCTTCTCGAAACGAGACACTACAGCCAGATATTTTTCCGTTTAGAACCCCTCTTGATCGGTAGTTGGAATGTCGATCGATAACCCGAATGAAGCCGCCACTGCGTCGATCGAAGTCTTACATGTCGACGACGATCCCGCGTTTCTCGACCTGACCAAATCCTTCATCGAGCGGGAGCTCGGCGACGTCGAAATAACCACGGTGGCCAGTCCGGACGCGGTGCTCGACACGCTCGACGAGCGGTCCGTCCACTGCGTCGTGAGCGACTACGAGATGCCCGGGACGGACGGACTCGAACTGCTCGACGCCGTCCGCGATCACTACGCCGACCTCCCCTTCATCCTCTACACGGGGAAGGGTAGCGAAGAGATCGCGGCGCAGGCGATCAACGCCGGCGTGACCGGGTACCTCCAGAAGGGCGGCCCCGACCAGCACCGCCGCCTGGCCAACCGGGTCAAGCACGCCGCGACGGAGTACCGCGCCCAGATCGAGTCGGAGCGGTACTCGACGGTCCTCCGGGCGCTCGACTATCCGATCTACGTCGTGAACGCCGAGGCGGAGTTCGAGTACGTCAACGAGGCGTTCCTCGACCTCGTCGGCTACGACAGGGAGGCGATCATCGGTAGCCCGCCGGGCAAGATCAAGACCGACGAGGGTGTCCAGCGGGCGAACGACATGCTCGCGACGATCGTCTCCAGCGCGGGGCCGGAGACGCAGCAGTTCCGGGTGGACATCCACACGAAAGACGGCGAGACGGTGCCGTGTTACGACCACATGGCCGCGCTCCCGTTCGACGACGAGTTCCGCGGGTCCGTGGGGATCCTCCGTGACGCGACGCGCGAACAGCGGCAGCGCGAGGAGCTGATCAGACAGAACAAGCGGCTCGACGAGTTCACGTCGATCGTGTCGCACGACCTCCGGACGCCGCTCCAGAACGCGAAGACGGCGGCGGAGATGGCTCGCGCCGAGAGCGAGGCGACGCACTTCGAGGCCCTCGAACGGGAACACGAGCGGATGGAGCAGATGATCGGCGAGCTGCTCACGCTCGCGAAGGAGGGCGAGTCGGTGTCCGAGCCGGAGCCGGTCGACGTCGGCGCGCTCGCCGCGGAGGCGTGGAAACCGTTCGGCTGTCCGGCCGACACGCTCGACGTGGTGGACGACGAGATCACCGTCTCCGGCGACCGCTCCCGGATCCGGCGGCTCCTCGAGAATCTCTTCCGCAACGTCGACGACCACTGCGGGTCGCCCGTGACCGTGACGATCGGGGCGTCCGCCGACGGGTTCTACGTCGCCGACGACGGGCCGGGGCTCGACGAGACGGAGTGCGAGAGCGTGTTCGAAGCGGGGTACACGACCGCCACGGACGGGACCGGGTTCGGGCTGACTATCGTCGAGCGAATCGCCGACGCCCACGGGTGGGACATCTCGGTCGGCGACAGCGCGAGCGGCGGCGTCCGGTTCGACGTGACCGTCGACTCGGCGGTTCCCGTGACAGACGACGTACCCGTCTCGCCGTAGCGGGCCACGCCGCGGCTTCGACCGCACCTCGCAGGGCCCTGTGCCCCGAGCGATCGGTCCGCGGACCGGGCCGATTGAATAGGCACGGGAACGAGCGATCGATCGATGACACCCGACACCGTCGCGGGCGTCGACTGGGCGGGCGGCGCGTGGCTCGCGGTCGTGTTCGACGGGACCGGCGGGCCGGACGCGCGCCTCGAACGCGACCTCGAAGCGCTGTGGAACGACGGCGTTGATCGGCTGCTGGTCGACGTGCCGATCGGTCTCCCCCACGACGCCGAGACGCTGGTGAAGCGCGAGGCCGTCGACTCGGCCGCGCGGTCGGCCGCCGAGCGTCCGAGCAGCGTGTTCCCCGTCCCCTCGCGGGGCGCGTGCGAAGCGGCCAGAGACGGCGCTGACTACGAGGCGGTGAGCGAGCGGAACCGGGCCGACCTCGGCAAGGGGCTCAGCCGACAGTCGTACCACATCGCGCCGGGGGTCGGCGAGGTCGACGCGTTCCTCCGGCGGGACGAGGCGGCGCGCGAGGCGGTCATGGAGGCGCACCCGGAGGTGTGCTTCCGCGGGCTCAACGGCCGGCGGCTCGACCACTCGAAGACCACGGCCCCGGGCGTCGGCGAGCGGCTCGGCGCGCTCGACGGGCACCTCGACGACCCGGGCGCCGCGCTCGGTCGGGTCTGTCGACGGCTCGCAGACGAGCCCATCGACGCCGTGAGGGAGGCGGACCCCACCGCCGACGACGCCGTGGACGCGCTCGGGCTGGCGGTCGTCGCCCGCCGCCCGGTCGACGAGCTACGGTTCCTGCCGGGTGACGCGGATCACCGGGACGACGAGGGGGTCCCGATGCGGATGGCCTACTGGAGCGCGGACCCGTTGGCGTGAGGATCCGCCGGGTGGTAAGGTTGAAGTCCCTCTGTCACCCGCTACGACACGAATGAAACTCTTCTCCTCGCGGGCGGACCGCCGGCGAGGGATCGCGGCCGCGGTCGGCGTCGCGGTCCTCGCGGTCGGGCTCTACGTCCTCGTGAGCCGCTACGCCGGGTTCCTCACCAACGCGGAGGCCCTCCGGACGTGGCTCGACCAGTTCGGTATCTTCGCCCCCATCGTCTTCATCGGTCTTCAGGCCCTCCAAGTCATCGTCGCCCCGATCCCGGGGCAGGTCGTCGCGCTGGTCGCGGGGTTCCTCTTCGGCCCGCTCGCGGGCACGGTGTACAGCCTCACCGGCGTGCTGATCGGGAGCGCGGTAGCCTTCTCGCTCTCGAAGCGGTACGGGCGCACCTTCGTGGAGCGGGTCATCCACGAGGACGTGATCGCCCGCTTCGACGGGTTCGTCGACACAGTCGGCGTTCCCGGGCTGTTCGCGTTCGTCATCATTCCCGGCCTCCCCGACGACGCGATCTGCTTCCTGAGCGGCCTCACCAAGTGGTCGCTACCGACGTTCATGGCCGTCATCGCGGTCGGTCGCCTTCCGGCGTACGTTCTCACCGTGTACGCGGGGGGCCAACTCGCGAGCGGCCGGTTCCTCTCGGCGATGGCGCTCGTCGCGCTCGTCGTCGCCGCGTCCGCGGTCGGGTACTACAAGCAGGAGGCGGTCCGCGACCTCGTCGAACGCGTCGAGCCGCGGCTCCCCTTCTGAGGGCCCGAGACGAGCGATCCGGGGTCAGCCCCACGTCCAGTGCGCGTCGAGGACGAACCGGTAGAGTCCGCTGACGAGGATCGCGGCCACGTTCGCGATCAGGTACATCACCCCGGCCCACTCGACGAGCGCGGCGAGCACGCCGAGCTGGATCGGAATCGCCGTGCCGCGGACCAAATTCGTCTTCAGCAGTCCGGCGAGGTACTCGGAGGCGCCCGTGTTCTGGCTCGCCCGGAACGTCCACGCGTTGTTGAGGACGTACGAGCAGACGATCGTGATCTCGATCGCGATCGTCGCGCCGACGATGTAGTTCAGTCCCGCGGTGTCGACGAACAGCCAAAGCAGGGCGAGCTGGAGCCCTGCGGTGAGCGCACCGACGACGACGAACCGGCGCATCTGGACCGCGATCGGTCCGCTGGCGAGGTCGCGGAGGACCGCTCGAAGCATCACTTATACCCGAGCGCTTCGAGGCGAGCTTCGAGGTCTTCGTCGACCTCGTCGTCGCCCCGCTCGGCGGCGGCCGCCTCCGCCGCGGCGCCGCGCTCGCGGAGCAGTTTCGCGTGGGAATCGACGACCGGGGCGAGCCGGTCGATGACTGCTTGTCCCTCCGCGTCGGGGTCGACCGCGAGGTTCTCTTGTTGGGTTGGATCCGTGGGACGGTGGTACAGCTCGCGGTCGCCGGCGTCGACGTTCTCGATGTACGTCCAGTCGTCGTCGCGCGCGCTGACGAACAGGTCGCCGTCGGACAGTGACCGGGGGATCGGCTGCTGGGTCACGTCCTCGCCCCGGACGGTCACCGAGACGACGGGGTCGGCAGCGTCGCGGTCACCGTCGCCGCCGGACTCGGACGGCGCATCGCCGACGGTGTCGGAGGGCGTCTCCTCTCCGGCGGCAGAGAGCGTCTCCTCGCCGCCGCCGGAGCGCCTCTCCTCGCCGCGGAGCGCCGGCAGGAGCGACTCGCCGTGCCACTCGGGCACCGGATCGACGCCGAGGAGGTCCGCGACCGTTGGGGGGATCGCATCGAGGCCCACGTGGCCGTCGACGTGGCCGCCGTCGAGCCCGGGCACGTCGGCCACGAACGGAACGTGGATCAGCTCGTCGTACAGCTTCGGGTAGTGGGCGAGGTGGCCGTGTTCCTGGAACTCCTCGCCGTGGTCCCCCGCGAGCAGCACCGCGGTGTCGTCGCGGACGCCCGCGGCGTCCAAGGCGTCGAGCAGTCGCCCGACGCTGGCGTCGACCTGCCGTACCGTCGCCTGGTACAGCGTCCGCAGTTCGCTGAGCGTCCGCTCGCCGACTTCGAGGCCGAGGCTCGTCCGGGCGTGCGCGTGGAGCATCTGGTGCGTGCCGACGATACCGTCGGACACCTCGCGGATGTAGCGCGGCGCGGGGACGTACGGCGTGTGCGTGTCCATGTAGTGGACCCAAAGGAAGAACGGCTCGTCGGTGTCGTCGACGAACCCGGTCGCGGCGTCCTCGACGTCGAACATGCGCGAGGCGTCGAGGAACGGGCGGTCGTCGCTGTCGCCGCGGAACTTCGAGCCGAGCCGACGGACGGGTGAGGTCGCGAGCTGGATCCACGCCTCGACGGTCGGGTGGGCCGCGAGGTACCGGCTGTAGACGCTGGATCCGACGCTGGTGACGAACGGCTCGAACTCGTCGAAGCCGTCGGGATACCCCCAGTGGTCGGTGAGGAATCCGTTCGCGGCGTTGAAGCCGCCGGTCGCGATCCCGGCGTCGGAGAGCACCTCCGCGAGCGTCACCGACTCGTCGACGCCGATGTCACCGGACCGAGTGAACACCGGTTCCGAGGCGAGGATCGACGGGAACGAGAACGGCGTCCAGTTGCCGGTCGCGAACGCGCGGTCGAACACGGTTCCCCCGTCGGCGAGCCCGTCGATCACCGGCGAGCGTCGCTCCGGGTCGTACGGGGAGACCGCGTCCGCCCGCAGCGAGTCAACCGTCACGAGGACGACGTTCGAGACGGCCGCGTCGTCGCTCGGCGTACCGGGGTCTGCGGCCGTCCGGGTCGACGAATCGGATGTCATAGAGTACGCGGCGGACCCCCCGCGGCCGCGCCTCGGGCGGCGGCGCGCGGAGCGTCACGAGTATACTTAAATGCGGTTTGCCAGCGGTTTGAGGATTTCGATCCCTCCCATCTCCCGGAGCGCGGCAGTCCGTGGGTCCGTGTGCGCCCGCGTCGAGCGTAGCTATTTGCCCGTCCCGCTCCTCAACCCGACCATGCGCGAGACGCCACAGAGCGGACCGGTCGACGCCGCGGCGCTGCCGGAGTCGGTCCCCGACGACGAGATTCCCGAGTCGATCCCCGCCGAGTCCAGGGCGATCGAGACCAGCGGTGCGACACTTCACGCCGTCGAGGCCGGTCCGGAGGACGGGAAGCTCCTCGTGCTGCTCCACGGGTTCCCCGAGTTCTGGTACGGTTGGCACGAGGCGGTCGTCCCGCTCGCGAACGCCGGCTACCGCGTCGTGGTCCCCGACCAGCGCGGCTACAACCTCTCGGCGAAGCCGTCGGCGGTGCGCGATTATCGGATCGGCGAACTCTCGCGCGATGTCGTCGACCTGATCGACGCATACGACCGCGAGACGGCCGCCGTCGCGGGGCACGACTGGGGGGCCGCGGTGGCGTGGTGGCTCGCTCTCCACCACGAGGACCGTCTCTCGGAGCTGGTCGCGGTCAACGTCCCGCATCCGACGGTGTTCGAGGAGGCGCTCCGGGGGTCGTGGGACCAGCGGCTCAAGAGCTGGTACATGCTCGCGTTCCAGCTCCCGAAACTGCCCGAGGCGGTCGCCAGCGCGGGGAACTGGCGGCTCGCGACGAACGCGCTGCGGGACACGAGCGCACCCGGCACCTTCACCGACGAGGACCTGCGCCGGTATCGCCGGGCGTGGAACCGCGACGGCGCGTTCAAGGCGATGGTGAACTGGTACCGCGCGATCGTGCGCGACCGCCCCGAGCCGACCAAGAGGGAGGTGGCTGTCCCGACGCTCGTGATCTGGGGCGCGCAAGACCAGTTCCTCGCGCGCCGACTGGCCAACGAGAGTGTCGACCGCTGCGCCGACGGTCGCCTGCTCGCGATAGAGGAGGCGAGCCACTGGGTCGTCCACGAACACCCGCACCGCGTCGCCGAGGCGATCGCGGACCACGCCGACCCTCTCCCGCCGGGCGCGCGCGAGTGAGACCGGCCGTTTCGAATACTGTCCCCGCCGAGTCGCCACAAAGGTTATATCTGCCCTCGGCCAAGGGACAGATATGAGCAAACACTTCGAAGACGCGCGGTACTACCTGGGTCGGGCGACCGAACACGCGAAGGCGGGCGTGGTAGAAGAGTTAGAGCCGGTCGAAGCCCGCGTGAAGGAGCTCGTCGGCCGGGAAGACGAGGAACCAGAGCCGGAGCCGTCGCGGCTGGACAAGCTCCAAGCGGACCTGGAGGACCTCGAAGAGCGCGCCGAGGGCGAGGCCCGCGAGGCGGTCGCGTCCGCCCGGAAGCGCGTCGCGGAGTACCGCGGCAAGGACACCGCCGCCGAGTAGTCGCGCCGCGTCCTATCGGGTCGGCGGCTCCGCTCCGGCGGTTTCGTCCCCACCGATCCGTTCGTCAGCGGGAACCACCGCGTACTCGATGCCCGCTTCTTCGAACAGCGACCGCACCCGTTCGATGCCCCGCTGTGCGTCGACCTCCGTCGCGCGGTAGTGCCGGACCGGGTGGCGGATCCACGACGGCTCCCAGTGGGCGTACACGTCCGTGGTCGAGCGGTCGGGGCCGACGTACAGCGCGAGGTGGAGCTGGTCGTCGCTGGCGAGCGCCCCCTCGGGGTACCACGCCCAGCTCGCGACGGTCGTCTCGGGCGGCGTCTCGTAGTCGCGGTACTTCAGCGAGGAGACGAGGTTGCGGACGAACCCGAGCCGGTGGAGCTGCGCTTCGACGAGGGGAAACGGCTGGCGGAGCGTGAACGCGTACTGCTCGCGCGGCGTCTCGCGCTCGGCGTAGAGCCCGACGAGCGACAGGGGCGCGTGGAGGAGGCTCGCGACGCTCTGTCGGACCCGTTCGAGGAACCGGAGTTCGTGGGTCACGGCGGGGGATCCGAGCGGGTCCGGGATGTACTTTCCGCGTAAGGTAACTCTTAAGTCCGGAGGTCGGATACCTCGAGGTGAGCGGGTTGGTGGTCTAGCTAGGTTATGACGGCTCCTTCACACGGAGCAGGCCGGCGGTTCGAATCCGCCCCAACCCATGCGTCTTCCTGCGGTTTCTGAAGTAGACAGCCTTCGCTGTGTCATTCGGTCTGGGGAGATAGCTCTCTTTCCAGCTATCTGTGTTCAGTGTACTGGGTCGGTCAGGCCCTTCGATCAAAATAAGTCTGTAATTCTTGTCAGCACAAAGTCACAAACCGACAGTAACAACCAATGATCGGTCACAGCCGCCAAGGTCCTCTATCAGCTAGCAAACGTGGCTCTGTTGAATGCTTCTAAAGACGAAGTGGATATCGTACTGTCGCAAACGCCCAGTTCATTCGGCACCCTCTGCGAGGGGCGTAGCTATCCCGAGCAGATCCGCGCTCGCATTCCAGAGACGCTGCGCCGCATAGGTGCCCTGTGCCGGAGCGGACGGCTGTGCCGGCCGTTGATCGCTGAAGTATCGTCCAGAGATCGTCGCTGTCCGCGGCGAGAGGGCGGGCACCAGAATCTCGGCCGCCCCCTCGGCAACGCTCGTGACGATCGGCAGACCATCGAGCGCTTCGAGGACGCGGGGGATCGGTCCAGGGAGGAACCGACTGAACCCGCTTCCCGGGATCGCACCGGGATGGATGCTATTCGAGACAACGTCCCGGTCGGCGGCGTCAAGTCGTCTAGCGAGTTCACTCGAGAAGAGAATATTCGCGAGCTTCGAGTGGCTGTACGCCCACATGCCAGAGTACTCGTCGAGCGTCTGAACCCGCGAGAGGTCCAGTGACGTCCCCTGGTGCGCGGCCGAGGCCGTCGTGACGATTCGACTGCCGGCGGTGAGATGGTCGAGCAGCTCCGCGGTCAACAGATACGGGCTGAGGTGGTTGACGTGGAACGTGTACTCGACGCCGAGGTCGGTGAGCCGCCCGCTTCGGAAGAAGCCGCCCGCGTTGTTGATGAGGAGGTCAAGGCCGTCAGTCGTCCGGCGGACGGTCGCGGCCAGTTCTCGGACGGCGTCGGGGTCAGCGAAATCGGCCCGAACGAACTGACCGTCTGACCCGAGCGCGTCGAGTTCGTTCACGACCGCCGCCCCGGCCTCCTGATCGCGACCGTGGACGATGACATCGGCACCGAGACGCCCCAACGCGAGCGCCGCAGCGCGGCCGATGCCGCTCGTCGAACCGGTCACGAGCGCTCGCGTTTCGGAACAGTCCACGTCCGCAACGCCCGCGATAGCTTCGGGCTGCGTAGTCATACGAACCATTCGTCCTATAGGCACTTGAGGCCGTCTGCCCGGGGGCTGGCGACACGTCCAATCATGTTGAACTTCATCGCGGTCGGGGTGGTGGGGTGGCTGGTCCAGAACCCGTTCCGTGGCGAAGGCAACGCGGCCCCGAACACGGAGCGAATTCCGGAGTACGTCTCCCTACCCGGCGTCGTGTTCGACACTTCTGGCTTCTCGATCGTCGGGCCCGGAATCGCGCTCGCGACCGTCGTCGTGATCTCCGTCGTGGTGGAGCGCAGCCGATTCGGATACGACATGGTGACGAGCGGCCACCAGGAGTCGGCGGCGACGTACTCGGGCGTCGACGCCGAACGGACCGTCGTCTCGACGATGACCCTCTCGGAGGTGGTGGCGGGAATCGCCGGCGCGGTGTTCGCAATTATGATCCAAGGCTGCTACACCGACCTGAGCGGCATCGGGACGTACGGGTTCGACGCGATCGCCGTGAGCCTGCTCGCCGCGAACAACCCGATCGGCATCGTCCCGGCGGGCCTACTTTTCGGCGGCCTCGAGTCCGCCGGGTCCCACATCGGGATCTACACCGACCTTCCGGTACAGCTCATCGACGGGGTCATCGGGCTCGTCATCCTCTTCGTCGCCGTGCCGGAACTGTTCCGGACGGCCGCCGTGCGGACCGGGGTGGGGGGTGACCGCCGATGAGTCTCGCGGGCTACGCAGACGGCAACCGACTCCGGATCGGGGACGGTGCCGCCCTCGTCGCCGCGGCCGTCGCGGTGGCCGTCGCGCTGGATCTACCGATCGTCGAGATCGTCACGATCGGGTTCGTGGAGCGCTCGCTTCAAGCCGCGACACCGATCGCGCTGACGGCCATCGGCGGTCTCTACGCCGAGAAGAGCGGCGTCTTCAACATCGGCGTCGAGGGGTTCATGATCTTCGGGGCGGCGACCGCGGCGACGACGATGTGGATCATCAGCGGGGGCGATCCGGGGCAGAGCGATATCTGGCTCGCGATCCTCGCCTCGGTGCTGGTCAGTCTCGCGTTCGCAGTGCTGTTCGCGGTCCTGTTGATCAGATACGAGGCGGACCAGATCGTCGCCGGGTTGGCGCTCTGGTTCGTCGGGCTCGGCTTCGGGCCGTTCATGGCGGTGCTCGTCTGGGACAGCCGAAACAGCCCGAGCCTCGAGAGCATCGAAAACCTGGCTATCCCCGTGCTCGCAGACGTCCCCGTGCTCGGTCGGATCCTCTTCGACGCGTCACCGCTCGTTATGATCACGGCCGTCGTGGCCGTGGCCGCGTGGAAGTTCCTCAACGACACGAGGTACGGATACTGGATCCAAGCGGCCGGGGAGAACCCGGAAGCGCTCGACACGGCCGGCGTCGACCTGACGCGTGTTCGATACGCGGCAGTGATCTTCTCCGGCGTCATGGCCGGCCTCGGCGGCGCGGTACTGCTCGCACAGGCGGGGTCGTTCACCGGCACCGGTGACACGATGGTCAGCGGCCGCGGCTGGATCGGCATCGTCGCCTACCTGTTTGGGAACTACAACCCGCTCGGAGCGGCCGCCGCAGCGCTCGTGTTCGGGGCTTGGACATGTTACAGATCCAGCTACAGCGGTCGGCATCAACGTCCCGAACAGGCTGGTTAATCTGTTCCCGTACGCCGGCGTGATCCTCGTCCTGACGATCTGGGGCTCCACGCGGACCCCCTCCGCCGTCGGCGAGACGTACGAGAGCGAGGAGTGAGCACCGACGGGCGAGTGCCCGTTCTCGGTGTCTGATCACGGTTATAGAGACGGCAAGGCGAATACACCCGCCTTTAGGCGGGTGATGAAGCCGACATGGTGGGAAGCTATCCACTAGCCGAACGTCTGTACAGAGTTTCACAGACGGAGATTTAACTGACAGGCCGCT
>NZ_NEDJ01000046.1 GCF_002114285.1 Halorubrum ezzemoulense DSM 17463 | reverse complement strand
GACCAGTTCTGGACGGTCGAGTACTGGACGTGGGCGTCCTCGTCGACGAAGACTTCGACACCGCCACAGTGGAGATTGAACTTCGAGTACTTCGGAGCCGAACAGCCCTCGATGTAGTGGACCTCGGCACCCTCCTCGGCGATGATGAGCGTGTGCTCGAACTGGCCCATCCCCTCGGAGTTCATCCGGAAGTACGCCTGGACCGGCATGTCTACCGTGGTGTTTTCGGGGATGTAGACGAACGAGCCGCCCGACCAGATGGCGCCGTGAAGCGCCGCGAACTTGTTGTCGCTCGGGGGGACGCACTTCGTCATGAAGTGCTCGCGGACGAGTTCTTCGTGTTCTTGGACAGCCTCGTCCATGTTACAGAAGATGACGCCCTTCTCTTCCCACCGCTCCTGCATGTTCTGGTAGACGACCTCCGACTCGTACTGCGCGCCGACGCCCGAGAGCGCGTTCTTCTCCGCCTCCGGGATGCCCAACTTGTCGAAGGTATCTTTGATGTCATCAGGGAGCTCGGTCCAGTCGTCGACGCCCGCCCGCACGTCGACGTCCGGCCGAATGTAGGGGACGATCTCGTCGACATCGACCTCGCTCAGGTCCGGCTGGCCGGGCCAGTCGGTCGGCATCGGCATCTCTTGGAACTGTTCGAGGGCCCGCAGGCGGCGCTCCAGCATCCACTCCGGCTCGTCTTTGTCCTCCGAGATGACGCGCACTGTCTCCTCGGTAAGGCCCTTTTCGCTTTTGAAAGCGGACTTCTCCTCTTTCTTGAATTCGAAGCGGGCTTCGGTATTTGTCTCTTTGAGATCGTCTTGTTTTGAACTCATCAAAGTAATCTTTAGACACCACGAACATAAGCGTGGTGCGCTTGGACACTCTTTTGTAACTTAAAATGGTTTCTTTAACGAAAGAGAACAACCTTGCGAGATTTAATTTGGTTTCTCTATCTGGCAGAATTTAACATGTGGTGAGAGAGATATCCTGTACAGTCTCAACCACGGTCACTCGTTAGCGAGAACGACTTGGCAGCACTGAATAGCCGCCTCAATATGGCGATCGGCAACCACATCATCTGTTTCGTCAGCCGACTCAAGCAGTGTGGCAACCTGACGAACCCGCTTTTGCCTGGTTTGCGTGTCAAGACCGTCACTGGCAGCGTCGCGGGCGACGGCTTCAGCTTCCCCGAGCCATCGGTTCGTTGCTGGCGGCACTGGGCGGTCTGCGGTCGCAGTTAGGTGTGTCGCCAGTGCGTCGACCGCGGCCCGTGGCTCGGTCGGGATTTCTATTTCGTCAGTCATCGTTAGCGTATTGGCACCCACAGTCAAGAATTGTGGCCATAACTACCCTCCAAATGTTTGAGCACGACCGTTGCTAGCCCACAGCGGGGTACAACTGTCTTCGAAAAAATCGCTGTAGCGCAGTTGAACCTGGTGTGCTCAATACATCTGAGCCCAATCACCCACGCCCGGCAATCAAACTGAATTGTACTATTCCAATTCTATTGGGTAAGGTTTATGTGACAGCCCTCACCACCAGATGTTGCGGTCAAAATCGAGAGGCACCACATATGGGGTTAAGACCATGGAGGATTAAGCAGTGACAACTATGAACTGCCCGGACTGCGGGAACGAGCGAACACGCGTCATCGATACAGGGGCCAGTACCGACGGAACCTCCGTCCGACGACGCCGCGAGTGTCAACGCTGTTCGTTCCGCTTTACGACCTACGAACGTCCGGAGTGGGAATCCCTCCAAGTGAAAAAACGCGGCGGAACCATCGAACCGTTTGACCGACAGAAACTCCGCGCAGGGATCGAGCGAGCCGTTGAGAAGCGAGATGTGACCGAGACAACAGTGACTACTCTCGTTGACGATATCGAGAGCGAACTACAAGATCAAGAGGCACGGATCGTCTCTTCGAGTCTCATCGGCGAACTCGTCTCCGAGAACCTCCGCACGCTCGATAAGATAGCTTACATTCGGTTTGTCTCCGTTTACAAAGCATTCTCTGAGCCGCAGGAATTCTTGAGAGAACTTGATGCGGTCCTGGATGCAGAACTTGATGACTTCGACGCCTCGGACGGTTCACTATGATACAACCATACGCAGATCAAACGAATGCTCGGTCAATCCCTGACCGGACGAGCATGGCCCAGGTCCAGACGCACAGAGAACGACGGCAACAGAAACCACCCAACAGAGAACGATTCCTCCAGAGTACGTACCAATGACTGAAAGCAAAACCACAGGCGGAGAGTCAGAGACTGACATCTTCTCCGAACGAACGCAGCTCAAACCGTACGAATACCCCGACGTTCTTGAGTACAAAGACGCGATACGGAACAGCTACTGGGTTCACACGGAGTTCAATTTCTCAGGAGACGTCCAAGACTTCAAAGTCAACACGACTCCTGCCGAGAAGGCCGTTATCAAGCGGACGATGCTGGCCATCGCGCAGATTGAGGTCCAGGTCAAGACATTCTGGGCAGACATCTACGACGAGATGCCCAAAGCAGAGGTCGGGAACGTCGGTATGACCTTCGCGGAGAGTGAAGTCAGACACATGGACGCGTACAGTCACCTCCTCGACATCCTGGGGATTGCGGAAGACTTCGAGGAGGTGACCGACGTCCCCGCAATCGAAGAGCGGATTGACTACCTCGACGAGTATCTTGAGAAGAGCGAGAGCGACGACACACAGGAGTACGTGATGAGTCTCCTCCTGTTCTCCACATTCGTTGAACACGTCTCGCTGTTCTCGCAGTTCCTCATCATGACGAGCTTCGACAAACACGAAAAGAAGTTCAAGGGGATCGCAAACGCCGTCGAGGCGACCAGCAAGGAAGAGCAGATTCACGGGCTATTCGGTGTCGAACTCGTGGAGACGATTCGCGAGGAGAATCCGGACCTCTTCGACGAAGACTTCGAAGAAGAGGTCCAAGCCGCCTGTCAGCAGGCGTTCGAGGCCGAGATGAAGATACTAGACTGGATCTTCGGTGAGGGTGAACTGGAGTTCCTTCCCCGGGCGCACGTCGACGCATTCCTCCGGGATCGATTCAATCAGAGCCTCGAGAACGTCGGTGTCGAGCCGATATTCGACCCGGACGATGACCTGCTCGAGGAGACGCGGTGGTTCGATGAGGACATCATGATGACGAAAGATAACGACTTCTTCAGCAAGCGGTCGACCACGTACAACAAGCACTCGCAGAGCGTTACCGCAGAGGACATGTTCTAACGATGGCACAAACAGAACCAGCACTCGACGAGGTACAACAGCAGCACGAGGAACCGTTCTATTGGCTGAACGAGGATAGCAGGGCATTCCTCAACGAGGGGTACCTGCTTGAGGGCGTCACAGCCGAGGAAAGGGTCAGAGAGATCGGAGAGCGGGCTGAAGAAATCTTGGATGATGACGGTTTTGCGGACAAGTTCTATGACTACATGAGTCGGGGTTTCTACAGCCTCGCGAGTCCAGTGTGGTCGAACTTCGGTCTGGACCGAGGCCTGCCCATCAGTTGCTTCGGTAGCTACATGGCGGACAGCATGGAGAGCATCCTCTACACACAGGCCGAAGTGGGCGAGATGACCAAGCTGGGCGGCGGGACCAGCGGGTACTTCGGCGAGATCCGGCCCCGAGGCAGCCCGATCACGAACAACGGCAAGAGCAACGGGAGCTATAGCTTTACCGAGCTGTTCGACACGATCATCAACGTTGTCAGCCAGGGAGAGACGCGGCGCGGACAGTTCGCGGGGTACATCGACATCGAACACGACGACTTGGACGAGTGGCTCAACATCAAGACCGAGGGCGACCCTGTACAGGACATCTACTACGGCGTCATCATTGGTGACGACTGGTTCCAGGCGATGGTCGACGGCGACGAGGAGAAGCGAGAGACATGGGCAGAGATTATCGAGACGCGGATCAACATCGGAGTCCCGTACATCATCTTCCGGGACAACATGAACGACGGGAAGCCACAGGTATACAAGGACAAGGGCTACGAGATCAACGCTTCTAACCTCTGTACCGAGATCGCGCTGCCCGCCACGCCGGACGAGAGTTTCGTCTGTTGTCTCTCGTCAATGAACGCGCTCCATTACGACGAGTGGAAAGACACCGACGCAGTAGAGACGCTGACGCGGTTCCTCGACGCCGTCATGGAGGAGTTCATCCAAGAGGCGGAGGGGACGCAGTTCATGGAACGGCCAGTGCGGTTTGCGAAACGGCACAGGGCGATCGGCATCGGCGTCCTCGGCTGGCACAGCTACCTCCAGAGCGAGATGATTCCGTTCGACAGCATGGAGGCGATGGAAAAAAATGAGGCAATTTTCCGCACCATCAAGGAGCGAAGTTACGAGGAGAGTCGTCGGCTCGCCGACGAGTTCGGTGAGCCGGAGGTGCTCGACGGCTACGGCCGCCGGAACGCAACGACGATGAGCGTGGCCCCGACGAAATCCAGCAGCGTCATCCTGGGGCAGGTCAGTCCGAGCATTGAACCACTAAAATCGAACTACTTCGTCCGTGACGGTGCGAAGCTCAAATCGACGCAGAAGAACCGATTCCTTGAGGGGATACTGAAACAGCGAGGCAGAGATGAGCGTGAAGTCTGGGACAGCATCGCACAGAACGACGGGAGCGTCCAACACCTCGACTGCCTAACCGACGAGGAGAAGGCGGTGTTCAAGACCTTCGCCGAGATTCCACAGATGGCGATCATTAACCAGGCAGCGCAGCGGCAGAAACACATCGACCAGGCACAGAGCTTGAACGTCTCAATCGATCCGAGCGAAGTGAGCGTCAAGGAGATCAACCAGCTCTACATCGAGGCTTGGAAAAAAGGGGTGAAGAGTCTCTACTACCAACACAGCGTCAACGCCGCACAGAAGTTCAGCCGAGATATCCTCGAATGTAAGGCCTGTGAGAGCTGATACCCCGGCAGCCAGTATGAGTTAGCCGAAACCACGCATCACAGGCCTGCGATATCCGCTGTGACATCCTCCTCGCCGTAAACGGTGGGATTCTCGCCCTGAAAAATGGGATTTCAACAGAGCCACAGAGAGTCAATCCTGCTGGGAAAGATCTCCAAGAGCAGTCACAGTATGCGGGCTGGTATCGATAAACACTGCCCCGTCGGCGAGGACTGGTTGAGACCAGATCGTTCCACACGCAAAGTCGTCACCGAGAGTATAGTGCCAACGCCGTGTTCCATCGATCCGCTCAAACGCAACGACTGCTGGACAACCAAGCGATTCCATGAACACTGGTGCGACGACGCTTTCGCGCCCAACTGCGAGTGGGCCGCGGACAAAATGTCGGGTCGGATTTCTCGACAGAGACCACTGCCTGCCGCCGTCTGGCACCGAAACCGCTGCGAGACCGGATTTGGAAAGCACGAAAGCGGTACCATCGTCAACGGCGATACTGCGAACCCGTCCGTGCGGAAGCTCTACAGATGCTCTCTGCTTTCCGTCGCTATGATCATAGACACTAATATCGGCTCCCTCACCGATTAGGACACCACTCGTCACACAGACATGCGTCGAATAGCGGTCAGTATCTGCGATTCCTTGCTGCCAGATCAACTCCCCGGTGTCTATTTCAAGACAGCGTAGAACTTCTTCACCTGTCTTAGATGTTCCAGTAACATATACGTGATCGTCAAATACTGCTAGTCCACGTCCGCCGCCTCGCAGTACAGAATCTCGCCATTTGATCTCGCCTGACTCGGCCGTAACGGCGATAATGTAGTACTTCTGACCGTGCGTAAAATCAATCAGCCCGATCTGTCGATCTGGGACGACTGTCGTCGATATCGAAGATACATGCCCCGGAAGCTTTCGTTGCCACCGCTCACTGCCGTCGGCAGTACTGAACGAATAGAGCCTCCCCCGGGTCGCAACTAACAACTGATCATTGATGATGCCTCCTGAGACACCAACCGGTTCCGTATCGTCAAGGTCGTGATTGAGGGCTGTTTGCCACCTGTGCTTGCCGGTTTGGGCATTGAGTGCGGTAAGGCCATCGTCATCGTCAACAGTATACACGGTCTGATCAGCCACTACCGACAGCATCTGGCCACTGCCACCGCCCCACGCTAGATTTCCGCGTTCAGGGACTGTGACATCGGATGTAGCCGTTTTCTGGGCATCACATCGTGACTGGTTCCATCCACTGGTCGGTGCTGTCGGCAGTGATCGGTCAGGGGAGGCAAGGCATCCGGAGGCCCCACATACACCAGACATGGACGCGAGCACTCTACGACGGGTCCAGCTCATATCCCGACCTAACCGGGCTCGAAATTAATTGTTCCAACGTACTTCTGTGGCCGAAACAGTCCCCGATTTGTCTTGCCAACACGTTTCTCACAGTTTCGGAGGATAGGCCAGTTTCAGGTCGAATTAGCATCAATTCGTGGTGATTCTCAGCGTTCCAAGATCAATTTTGAATCATTGCTCTCGAACTGCCAGACGAGCGTACGAAATTGTGTGGATTTTGGCGCTGCTGGATACGGTTGTCACGCTTGAGCGGCGGACCCAGCGAGATCTCAGCGGGTTAGTCGTGTGGCTCTGTTGAAATCCTCAACAGTTGATAGTTTCACAACCCTGATCGCTCAGTACCGGATCTCTATGGATCGATGTGGTGTACCGCTTCAGGAGACAGGAGTCGGTCAGTGGGCAACGCAACCCACCCGTTTGGGAGAAGACGAACCTTGCCTTGGTGAAGCACCTTCTCTTGTTCCAAATCCCCATACACGGTCGCGTTTTCGTAATCAACTAAGAGTTGATCCGGGAGCTCATCAGGTACGAAGACCATGTTTGACGGACCGTTCCTGCGAGCATAGTTCCTGTCACAAGCCGAGATACGGTCGCTTTGGGGCTCTCATCAATCGACTATTTCATGCGAAAAAATGTTTGAAGAATAGGATTTCAACAAAGCCATCTTGATGCGTTCTTTTCACTCGACATCATCCATACAGTCTTATTCGAGAGGTACACCAGACGATACAAATCCGCACGCAACCGAGAACGACTATGATCGAGTCGCTCCTCCGGATTGACGTCGTCCTCTTCGTCCTCATCGGCGTGCTGGGCGGCGCACACTGTATCGGGATGTGCGGTCCACTTGTGACGATGTACTCGAAACAGATGACGCCGCAGCCCGATGGCGGGACGGTGACAGCCAACGACGGGCGTGCCGGTCATCTCACGACCTACGAGGTTCGCCAGCATTTCCTGTTCAACGTCGGCCGGGCGACGACGTACGCGATTCTCGGGGCCGTCTTCGGCGCGCTCGGGAGCGTCGTATTCGTTACCGCTGACCAGCTGACACCGATCGCCGATCTCCTGCGAGGTGTTGTCGGTCTTGCGGTCGGAGGGTTCATTGTGGCGACGGGCGTTCGGTACGTCATCGGTGGAAGCGGAGGCGATATTCGCATCCCTGGCGTCCAGCGCGTTACGTCGTGGCTCGCAGCGAGAGTTCACCGACACGTGAACAGCCCGAGTATTGTCGGGCTGGGAGCCGTCCACGCGTTTCTCCCCTGCCCGATGCTGTATCCCGCGTATCTGTTCGCCTTCGCGAGCGGCTCCCCGACCACAGGGGGAATCGCTCTCGGTGCCCTTGGCATCGGGACGATTCCGGCAGTTTTCCTCTATGGGACGATTATCCAATCGATCGACGTCGCCCACCGGCGACGCGTTCATCGGCTACTCGGTGTGGTGTTCGTCGTGCTGGGGTACGTGCTGCTTGCGCACGGATTGATGGCACTCGGTGTTCACCTCCCACATCCGATGTTCCCGCATTACCAGCCCCTCGGTGGCGCGATGGGGCACTGACCGAGCACTGGATCCTTTTCGCTGGCTCGATACAGGCGACGCGCTCCATTGACCTTCTCCCCCGCCTGAAGACGCGGGAATCCCACCACGGGATTTCAGGCCGAGAGCGGCCCTGCGGTTTCAAGACGCATTCGTTCTACGCGTCCCTTGCTGGGTTTCAGCATCGGCTTGGGTGTCTTGTGGGGCGGTCAAACGCCCCCCATCCTCAGCCGAGTCATCGTCATCCCTGCGTTCTCTCGAATGGCTCCCTCCGCTGAGGTAGCGGTCTGCGATGTTTGTCGCACCCCCATCCGTGGAGACGCCGGTTCATGAACTCACCGTAGTCCATCGACTCCCGGATGTACGTCAGATCTTCCAGAACGAGAACGGGATTCTTGACGGATTCGGCGTACTCCACGACTTCGCGGGTGACGCGGTGGAACACGTCGTCGATCTGTTTCCATAGGTCGCCACCGAACGACTCCACGATACGCTCGCTTCCGCGCGTCTGGAGTCGGCGCTTGGCGGTGAAGTAGCTCTTAGGGAGCTGACGAACCGTCTTCCCTTCGTCGGCCCACAGTTCAGGTGCGGTCGGAGAACCGTGACTGTCGCGGTGACACACCGTGACGAGTGATGCTTCCCCGATGTCCACTCCGATGGGCGTCCGTTCTTCGGCGGACACCTCAGAAGTTTCCTCAACGTCGCGAGTAGCGGTGGCGTGGAGGAACCACGTCCCCTCTCGCTCGAACAGCCGACCCCCGCCCATTTCCGCATCACCAGCGTTCAACGCTTCCAACCAGTCCCGCTGTTCGGGGTTCGGTTGGGCTGGCATCCAGAGGTAATAGTCCTCGTGGTGCGGAATCTTGACATACCACTCAATAGTGTTCTCGGGCTTGTGGTCGAGTCGTAGCCCCTCATTGGTGAACCGAACAGGGTGGTCGTCGTGGAGGTCGCCCGCGTTGTACGTCGTCGTGAGTTGCGGGACTTTTGAGTGCGTTCTTTGCGTATCCGCTCCGACCGAGAACATCGGGAAAGAAACCGCCGTGGCCGTCGACAAGGAGAGCGTCGGGCAATCGAAACCCGTCATGTCAGCGTTGATTCCGCACGACTAACCGGCTGAGACCTCGCTGAGTCTGCCGTTCGAGAGTGACAACCCTATTCAGCAGCGCCAAAATTCACGCAATTTCATACGCTCGTCTGGTAGTTCGAGAGTAATGATTCAGAATTGATCCCAGAACGCTCCAAATCACCACGAATTGATGCTAATTCGACCTGGAACTAGCTTATCCTCCGAAACTGCAAAACTTCTCGACCTATACAGTAGTTAAGACTGGCCGTCTCAATGTCTACGATTCTCGAACTGCTTCGACGAGTCTACGGACGAAGTATCTCCTTCAGCGTTTTCACCACTTTCACACCTAACTCTCATTACGGTTGACACCGTATTTCTGCTCAATAATGTCCATCGACCGGGATACCTTCGAGAAGACGAGCGAGGACGAACTTGAGGAACTCTCCGTCCCGGATCAGGTCCTCGGATTTCTCGCCGCCAACGATGATCGCGCGTTCAAGGCTCGCGAGATCGCCTCTCAGATCGGTCTCGATGAGGGCGCGGTCAGCACCGCGCTCTCGAGACTGAAGGGCCGCGATCTCGTTGAACACAAAGCGACGTACTGGGCGATAACCGACGACACGGAGCGACTCGACGGATACAGCGGGTACGAACGGGCGACCGCCCTGTTCAACCAGCGACTCGGTACAGAGGACAAGGAGTCCTGGCGCGAACACGCACCCGAGGAACCGCATCCGAGCGTCGAGGACGAATAGTGACCGACGGAGAGAGACCAATTTTCGAGCGTGGCGACGTCGTCTACGGGGATGATCCGTTCAAAGGCGAGGAAGATGCTCGGCCCTGGCTCATTCTCCTGAATCATAAAGGCCGTCCGTTCCACGGGGAGCAGTATATTGCGCTCACGTTGACGTCGAAATCCTGGATGGACGGCCTGATCGACGTTCCTGGTGAGAGTTGGCTTCGTGGTGGGACCCCGGATGAGAGTCAGATTGTCCCGTGGGGAGTACAATCGATCGACCACGAGGATATCGACTTCTGGCAAGGTCGCCTTGACAGCGATCTCGTCGACGAGGCGGTTGCTGCGCTCGTCGAAGAACTACACTAATAGAGAGCCTGTCATACAATAGTTCTCGATGGGTATAATTTGCAGTCTAGAGATTGAACAGAACCGTTGAATGG
Source organism: Halorubrum ezzemoulense DSM 17463 (assembly GCF_002114285.1). GTDB lineage: Archaea > Halobacteriota > Halobacteria > Halobacteriales > Haloferacaceae > Halorubrum > Halorubrum ezzemoulense. The sequence continues at coordinate 15,576 of NZ_NEDJ01000046.1, read as the reverse complement.
AGGAATCACGGTCTTAGGAGTGAATTTAGGGCTGTATAATCCTCAGGTAGAGGGCGTGAGACGTATTCTATGACACGCTGCTAATAGACCCAACTGAAGATGAGACCAACTATCTCAATGTTACGGTCACAGCTTCAGAAGGTGGAACCGATATGTTCCTTTCCTTCGACGTCAGTACGGGGTGAGTCACCCGTTCAGTATGTCTGCGTGCCGACCGCACGACTCTCCGGTATTGTTGTATGCTGTTCTGCGAGCGTAGCAGATACGGGGACCAATTTAGTATCTACCACTTGTAATTTTAGAATAGCAATACAAAATGAGCAAGGATAACGAAAACGGTCGTGAAAATTCGAGGCTTCGGGTGGTTGGGCAGAAACGAGATATGCTCTTGGAGAGGGTCTACGATACCACAAAATTCGCAGATCTCGACAAGAAAATACGCGAACGAGGATACGAGGAGACAGAATCTATCGTTCAGCGCGGTATACGTCCGGAAGATCCATTCGATTTCTACCAAGTTATCCGCCACTATACTAACGAGGACGACCGAGCAATAGCCACGTGGATTGGCCTAGACCCAGAAAAAGTTGACAGCGGTGAGGTATCGTATGATATGATAGAGGAGCTGGACGAGATTCAGGACCTAGAAAGGGATGTACAGGAACTATACCCGCTCATTGTTGCCTTTCTGAATGATGAGGGAATCGGATTTCGAGCAACCAGTACTGGTATTGAAGAAAATGAGTTAGATAACAGTATTCTTCGAAACGCGCTCAAAGAATCGTTCCGGACATCCAGAGAGGAAGAATAGGCTTTGTTAAAATCCTCTTCTTCAGATACATTATCACCTGAAACAGCCGGTCGATGGGAACTGCGAACTGATCGGCCCGCGCAGTCCCAGAGGGATCTTTGAGCCGATGTGTTATTCAGGTTGTACACTTAAAAACAGGCATGATCGGTACAGGAACCCTTATTATCGCAATTACGTTCACCGTTGTGATGATGCTGACTTTAGCTATGCTGCTACGATTGCTGAAGAATTCTCGTGGGCTGTGAGTCCCCTGTATTGAGCACTGTCGAGTGGGTGATTCACCAAAGTAGCTTTTGTCGTCAGTTATAGTAGCGCTGTCCGATGACACCGACACAATCCTCTCGACGTGCTGTGTACCGTCGCATCGCCCAGACGTCCTACTACGACTGGCCAGCCTATCATGCGACGCCCCTCTACGACCGGAGTTCAACAGCCGGCCTTGCTGAAGATGTCCGGGTCCTCGCGACCGTCTGGTTCGACCACGACGCCCACGACTCTATCGAAGCGTTCGTCGCTCACTGGCCGCTAGCCTACGTCGAATTCGACGCTCACGACCGCTACACTGGGAGCACGACGTACGAGATGGAGGTGCTATTCCGTGGGTTTCTCCTCAAGGAACTCTACGGGTGGGACTACGAAACGGCACTCTGCTCGTATCTGTAAGACCGACCCTCTCTCCGCCGTCGCCTCGGGTTCGAGACTGTGCCCGACCAGTCGACGCTCTGGCGGAGTTGGCACTATCGGTTCACCTCCGACCTCCGCGAGTGTATCGAAACTGCCGCGCGGACGATCCTCTTCAAAGCGTCCGACGCTGGGGTCTCGGTTCCACGGACCCCGCCGCGTACAATTCCGCGTCGCCAGACCGATGACGACGAGACGACCGGCCCATCTGCGTTCGAGCGCAAACAACAGCTCACGACTCACGTCAGCCACCTCGTCTATCCGGTGTTTTCGCTCGACCGCGCGAGTGGTTGTGCTATCCACGAGAACGCGTTTTGGAACCTACAAACGTATCTCGGCCTTCAAGAGAACCTCGCCGCCAATGAGGGCGCCCGCAGCTTCCGCTACGACACGACACGCGAGCGGACGCCTCTCGGTCATAATCATCGAGACCAGATACGATCCCTGTCTATCGAGCGCATCCGTGAGATGTATCGCGGGGCTGCCCAGCGACTCGTCAATCGGACGGCCCAGATGCGAAGCCTGTACCAGCGCAGCTGTATCGCTATCGACACGACGGAAGCCGACCCGTTCACCGGTGACCGGACGGGCCACAAAGACGAGATTATCGGCACGAAAGAGAAGACCGCCGAGTACGCCTATCAGTGGGCGACCGTCCAGCTCGTCGGTGATTCCGTACCACTGGTTCTTGACGCACGTCCCATCCGGAAGGGTGACACCCGCCTAGAGATCGTCGAGGATCTCCTCGACTCGGCAATGGATCTCGTCGACGTTGACCGCGTGTTCATGGACCGAGGGCCTTCAGACCTATAGATTCTATATATCGAAATAAGATTTATCAGACAAGTAGTGAGGCTTGATCGTATGAAAATCAGCTTCAGAAGAGCTCATACGCTATTATAGCTAATACCCGCACCTACTTTGGATTAGTGTAGTAGTCACAAGTAGATTTTTGAGGATGCCCGCTGTCGGTGAAGCTAAATCGATGGTACAGCCTACTGACGGCCCTCAACTGGGGGACACGACTAGTGAAACGCCACTCGACGAGCCCCTGACCGATTTTCTCGACGCCAAGGCGAAGACGCTTGGCGAGTCCGAGGACGGAACGACGCAGCGATCCGGCAATTACGTTCAAGCGCTCGAACGCGTCGTCCCGGACTGGATCGAATGGATGAATGGCCAAGGCGTGACTACCGTAGAAGCGGTCGACAGTCGTCACCTCGCCCGGTATGCCGGTCACCTCGCCCGACGGGTGAATGCCCGTCGAGCCAGCAATGACACGGACGGGATCACAGCAGCCACTGCGTGGAACTACTACTCGCTCGTCTCCGCATACCTCCGTTACTGCCAGCAGTGGGAGTACATCCCAGAGAACCCCGCGGATACCGACCGCGCAAAAGACGAAATGCCTGACCGGCCCGCAACCGACTCTAGCAAACAGCAGTTCTGGTCGACCCAGCAGCGCGAGACAATCGTCTCGTACGTCGACGAGCGAGCGTATGCGGCGATTGATGCGGATCCGCAGAGCCGAGAAGCACTCACAGCTGCCCGTGACCGGGCGCTCGTCTACGTCATCGGATTCTCTGGCGTCCGCGGTGCCGAGGTCCTCGCCTCTAGTCGCGATGACCGGCGGACGGGAATCACATGGGGGGATATCGATACTGACCAGGAGGTATTGACAGTCCTCGGCAAAAGCCAGCAAATCGAGAAGGCACCGCTGACAGATCGTCCCGTTAGTGCCCTCAACCGCTGGCAGACGCTCCTCGATCCGCCCACCGATGCGTGGCCCGTGTTCCCTTCGTTCCACCTCGCATCCCTGCGGGATGCTGCGCGAAGTCAACTTCAGGAGCGTGACGCCGATCCAGAGACTATTGACACGGTTACGAGTCTCGGCACCGCAGACCTCGTTGATGCCTTTCGTGAACGGGACCTCACCCCGCCGGCTCTAACTACGGAAGGCGGCCGATACACGCTCAAAAAGCACTCTCAGGCAGCCGCTGTGGACTGTTCAGACGACTCGAAAGCGTATCTCACCCTCCACGGCGCTCGCCGTGGCGTTGGTGAGGCGTACTACGATGCAGCGGGGTTCAGTGACGCGCAACGGGTCCTCCGACACGAGGATCCATCAACGACATCGAAGATGTATGCCCACAAGGAGGCGGGTGAACTCTCTGACGTGGGCAGCGACATTTTCTCAGCGGATGAGTAGCTATCGTCGGCCGGCTGTCCGTGAATGCTGACTGTCTAATAAACCATATACTGCGATATCATTCGAGCGCGTATCCCCACCCTTCGAGCACGTCGACAACATCATCCGTGTGTTGAAGTCCAACCAGCAGCGCTGCCTCACGGAGATCCGCTTTCCGCACGCTTTCTCCGAGTCGGCTCTCAATAATCGACTTCTGTGTCCGCTGGACGTTCAGCGTGTCTTCTTGGAGGTGGAGCTGGACCGTTTGTTCTCGCCCGTCTGTGATGCTGTTTCGGCGTAATATCCACGGAATGTCACTCCTTGCTGTGTCGCGTCCGCTATTGTTGGCGCTGCTGCTCGCTCCAGTCTCTATCTCCACCTCAGTTGTCTCTGCCTGGTCGCTTTTCGAGTCCACGTCGGACGAGGAAGCGGGTTCGACCTCCGGCTCATCGTCGTCCTCTTCCTCGTCCTCCCACCCATTCACAGTGCCCTCTTTGAATCCCCCCATCAGACGGTCACCTCCTCAGGATCGTCCAACGCGCCTGGCTCAGGCGGCGAGGGCGCCACAATGCCGCCCTGCGTCTCAAGCGAGCGAGCAATTCGATCGAACTTTGCCAGCGTCTCAACCTCGTAGTCGCGGCGTCGGCTCCGGTGCGTTCGCACAAATTCAAACGCACTACACTGGTGTCGCCAACAGCCCTCCATCATCGATGTTCGGTCGCCGATCACCTCCGGAACCTCGAAGGGCACGTCCTCGACGATCTCGTTTTGATCTCTCGTCCCCTTGAACTCGATTGGGACGGCTCCAAGCACCCCAACTTCGATATTCAATTCATCCGCGAAGTTCGTCGCAAGCTCCTCTAAGCCCTCAACGGACGCTTCTCCCTTTGCGGACGGCTCAAACGGAATGAGGAGGTTCCTCGTCGCATAGATCGCATTATAGAGATGATCTGACTCCGTTGCTGGAGGATCACAGATAAGAACATCATACCGGTCCGGCACATCGTTCTCAACGAGGACACGCCGGAGTTGCGCGTAGATGTTGTACGCATCGCCGAAGTCTTCGGCCCGACTTTTCTCTCGTGCTAAGTGGTCTGAGAGATCTGAAAGGGTGTTGTGTTCCGGAATAATATCAATACCCTCTGCCGTCCGAATCAGATCGTCGAAGTCGCCACCCGGGTTATCGACAAGGTGTCGCACGAGACTGTCTGCTGCTGAATCACTCCGGTCGTCGTCGACGTCGAACAGCCGACTCAGGTTCCCGTCCTGTGGATCGAGCGGAATCACCAGCACATCAAGCCCCGCTCGGGCGTGCGCACAGGCGATATTCGCGGTTAGCGACGTCTTCCCGACGCCGCCAGCCTCGCTGTAAACCGTGTACGAGAGCATACAGCATTATTAGAGACATACCACATAAATATACGTCAGACATTCATCTATGACTCTTATCTGTCTTAGACCTCTAAGTAAGATCTCTAAGTAAGACTACTGAGTAAGGTTTCATACTCAGATATGTATGAAAGAAATCTACCCTAGATTTCTCAGATAGAGGAATAAGGCATCTAACACATATTTGTATGTGATATGCTCAAGGCCCAAACCCGACCTGTGATAGCTCCCCCACGACTACGGTAGTTGATCTTTTATCAGAAAAAATATAAATTTATACCGCCACCCTCAGCTGGGAATTGGCTTGGACTCAATATTTCGTTTACATGATCTAGGTAACATAACCTACATTGTGTGGCGCAGTGACTGCCTCCCTCAGTATTGCTCTACTCAGTATTTTTGACGTCCTCCACTGACGTTCTAGGGGGCCCAAGTTGATACGGGTCGCTCTAATTGTGTATATTTATATAGACAGGTATCACCACCAGAACTGACTATTTGACTCACTTCGTAGCCAAATTAGCAAACAAACGGCTGGAATTTCATGCGAAAGCTACTGTTGCCCAAGTCTTATTAGCAGGTGATGAGGTAGTGTGTCTGTTCACGATGACTGACAACCTCTACGTTGACCCGAATGCGCTTCCGCCACTTGACTCATTCTCACGACGATCCAGAGACGAATCAGTCTTATTTACTACTCCGACGCATTTCTCCGTCGACTACGAGATTAATCCGTACATGGTGTCCGGCGTGGACAGTTCCACTGCGAACCAACAGTGGCACGATCTCGTATCCAGATATGAGGATCTGGCCGACGTTTCGATCATGGATGTCGACGCGGTTTGGGACGATCTTAGCGAGGTCGAAGTTGCCCCGCCCGGGGAACTCCCAGATATTACCTTCTGCTCGAATCATGCCCTTTCGCTTCCAGATCGCGACGGGTTCCTGCTCGCGCAGATGGCAACTGAAGAACGACATGATGAGCCTGCTTACTTCAAGCAGTGGTGTACCAACCGGGATATTCCAACTGAGCAGCTTCGTACGGATGTTCCGTTCGAGGGGTGCGGCGATGCCCGCTGGCATCCGGGGCGTCGCCTCCTCTGGGGTGGTTACGGGCCACGAACTGACCTCGAGGCATACCGGGAAATAGCAGACCGCTACGATGTCGGCGTCGTTCCGCTTGAACTCACTGACGACTCATACTACCATCTCGATGTTTGCTTTTCAGCTATCGACGAACAGACGGCCGTTGTGTGTCCTGACGCATTTACTGACGCAGGCCGGGAAAAACTTGACACGTTATTTGAAACATTGATAGAAGTCTCACCAGAGGCAGCACAGGATCACTTCGCGTGTAACTGCCACTCGCTGTCAGGTGACGTCGTTGTCATCGAAGAGTCAAACCACCAAACTATCCACGCGCTCGAGTCACACGGGTATGAGACTCTCCATGTATCAACAGATGAATTTATGAAAGCAGGCGGCTCGGTGGCGTGTATGGCGTTTCCGTACTAGGCGGAAACCCGCCAGTATCGTCTGCGCTGTCGACAATAGCGATGAGTGACTCTGTTGAAATCCTTATCGAGTGATATATTTCGGCTCGGTCGAGGTCAATTCACAGATATTAAACAATGAAGAGAGAACGTTCAGATATGTATGAGACTCCGTTGTATTTGATGCTAATCGGGCTATCTCTCATACTCGTTTTTTCCGGGCCCTCAAATGGTGCCCTTCCAGCTGTCCTCCAAGCTACCGGTGGATTAATCGCCATCAGTAGCGGTGGAGTGCTTCTCAGAGATGTGATCAGTCACTCGACAAATAACGGGTAAGCACCCTTCAGCGACCAGCTGTTTCAGACGATAATATATCTGAAGGACAGGGTTTCAACAGAGCCCGATGAGTAAAAAAAGAGCTGCCAGCAGCGTGGTATTTATGGAGAATCGAGGAGAACGGCTCGCGCTTTAGCGCGGGGAGGGTGTCAAGGCTGTGCGTCAGTATCGATATCGACGCCAGTGTACCGGCTCAGAGCCCCTAGCTCGCCAAACTCGGGCATGTCCACCCAGTCGTACGAGAACCGTTCTGCGGCCGGGTACGCGTAGTTGATCATCGCGCAATCTTCCCAGTTGGCCTCCTCCATCTGGATGAGCGCCTCCTCCCAGCGCTCCCTGGCGGCGTCGTCGCGGGTCGAGTTCTCTTGCATCGTGTTCCACGAGTCGCGAGCGGTCTGTGAGGCCTCGGTGTCGACCCAGTTGAGCGCGACGAGCGGGTTTCCGCTGACCCCCTCGTTGTCCGTCGAGCGGGTGTTCGGCGGATACAGCAGCGCGAGGACGTTGAGCGGATCCGCCCACGACATCCCCCACTCGCCGAGCCCGGCCGGTCGGTTGCCAGCAAACTCACGGTCAAGCAGCGTCGAGAACGGAGCCGTGCTGATGGAGACCTCGATGTGCGCAGCCGAGAGGCGGTCCCGGAGGTCATTGGAGATCTGCTCGTAGGTGGTGTCCTCGACGTTGAGAATCTCGAACTCGTACGGGTCGTCGTCGCTGTAGCCGGCCTCCTCCATGATCAGGCGGGCCTCCTCGATGTTCGACTCGTTGTATCCGTACGGGTAGTTCTCGCGGGCGTGTTCCTCCGCCGCTTCCGGGCCGCCCGGGAAGAGGGTCGCAGGCGTCATGTGATACCCCGGCTCGACTCGGCCCTTGTACGCGCTGTTGGCGATTTCTTCGTGATCCATCACCCACGCAACGGCCTTCCGAGCTGGCTCGATCACTTGGTCGTTGTTGAACAACATGAACTGCGTGCTCAACCCGGAAATCCGGAGGTAATCGACCATATCACCGTTCTGTACCGGCCCGTACTCACCAACTTGAAGACCGTTGTCTTGCGTCTCGTTGACCGTCGCCAGCTCAGGATCATATTGGGCGGTCGGGATCGAGAACGCGTCGACGTTCCGGTTCATCGCGTAGTTGTACTGGGCGTTGGTGTCTTCGATCACCTGCCAGTGGACGCGGTCGACCATTGGCGCCTCGCCGTGGTACTCGTCGAAGGCAGTCACTGCCATCTCCTCGCCAGACGTCCACGTGTCAAACTCGAAGGGGCCGGTTCCAACCGGGGACGTAGTGAACTCGTCGTACTCCATTTCACCGTCATACCCCTCGATGTCACCGACGATTCCCTCTGGAAGGACGGCAAACGTCGCGTCTGACATGATATCGAGCGCCGCGTAGTATGGTGATGACAGCGTCACCTCGACCGTCCTGTCGTCAACAGCCTCCACGGCCATCGATCCGGGGACGTACTCTCCCTCTTCGTTTGTCTCGTGTTCGATCCCAAGGTCTGAGAGCAACAGGAACGCCGACGAGGAATCTGGAGACGCTGCGACGCGTTCCCAAGAGTATACAACGTCGGCAGCCCCGACCGAACTCCCGTTGTGAGCAACTACGTCTTCAGTGAGTGTGAAGGTGTACGTCAGCCCGTCATCGGAAATTTCGTACTCAGTCGCGAGCTGGTTAACAACGCCTGACTTTCCTTCCGGCTTCCCAACAAGCCCGTCGAAAACTTGGAAGATGACCTCATTGGCAGATGAAAGGACATTTGCTGGCGGGTCGAACGTGTTGATCGACGCGTTCAACAGGCGCAGCGTTTTCTCGCCATCGCTGGTTGTCTCAGCGCTCTCATCGTTGTCTTCACCATCAGTCGCGTTTCCACCATCGTCCAACTCGTCTGGGACCTCTTCGTCGCTTCCTCCTGAACACCCAGCAACGGCCGTCATTGCTGCGAGCGCGCCAGTCGACTGTAAGAACCTTCTTCTTGTGCGGTCCGAATCGGAATTCGGCATGACTATGACAAATATGGTAGGAATTTAAATCCTGATGTGATTAGCCGTTTTTGGTGTAAGGACAAGTATTATTACATGATAAGATTATACGATGTCCTAGCAAATGGGACGATGGGAGTATTTTCTCAAGCGCGTGCTTTTGATGGTGCCGATTGTCTTTCTCGGCACGACTGTAACGTTTCTCATCCTTCGGGTGGGACCAATTGACCCCGCGGCCGCGATCATCGGGCCAAGTGGCGACACGGAGGCGTATGCCGCTATCAGGGATAGCCTTGGACTCGATCAACCGCTCTGGATTCAGTACGCGGAGTTCATGCGCGACCTCCTGACGCTCCAGTTGGGAGAGTCGTGGGTCGTTGTCCGCGGCCAGTCAGTGTGGGAACTCGTCGGGGTTTATGGCCCTCGAACCCTGTGGCTTGGGTTCTGGTCTATCCTCATCCCGATATTTGTCGGGCTCCCGCTCGGGTTCTATGCTGGGCTCAACCCGAATACGCTCGCTGACTACATCGCCTCTTTTGGCGGGATAGTCTGGCGAGCAATGCCAAACTTCTGGTTAGCCGTGATATTCGTCAGTGTCCTCACGCAATCGGACGCATTGTTCGGATTCAGTTGGGGGGACTGGCTTGTTGAAACACAGATCGTTACCCCGCCCGACCTTTCGGGGCTGTGGGAACCGACACAGTTTCTTGGTGCGTTGAAAGCGATCCTTCCAGCAGCCCTTGTCCTCGGCTCTGCGTCCATGGGAAATGAGATGCGAATCGGGCGTACGGCGGTGCTTGAAACAAAAAACGCAAATTATGTTGAGATGGCGAAAGCGAAGGGGGTGCCCGGGAGACTCGTCGTTTGGAAGCACATGTTCCGGAACGCACTCATCCCGCTTGTTCCTGTCATTACTGGAGAGGCGTTCCTCCTTCTCGGTGGATCCGTGCTCGTCGAAACTGTGTTCGCAATTAACGGGCTCGGCTACCTCTTTTTCCAAGCAACGATTAATGGTGATGTCCCGCTTGTCGGGTCGTTGATGTTTTTGTTCATTCTGCTCTCGGTCGGGATCAACATTCTCCAGGACTTCCTGTACACCGTGATTGACCCACGTGTTGGATACGACGGAGGCGCATAATGGGAGCTGACACTGACGTCGGGTCGGGCTCGACTCGCACTGGTGAGTTCCGAGAAGAGGCCAGTCGTCCTGAGGGCGATCGCGACCTACCGCTGTCTGAACGGATTACGCGAAATCCAGGTCCCGCAGCGACGTGGGCCGCCGTTGTTGCCGTCCTCATCGCAGCCGAGTTTGGTGCGATCGTCAGCGGGTTGCTGTCAGTGCCCCCGTGGGGGTGGGTCGGCGGGCTGGTCCCAGGAGTCGTCGAACCGGTTGCGGCACTCCTCGCCACAGTCGCCGAGCGGGGAGCCGAGCTGCCGACAATCACCTCTCGCTCTGTCATCGACAATACCGGATACCAAACGCCGAGTGGCTGGGAAGGCACAACGCTCGGCCTTTCACCAGCGGTAGCGTGGGCCCTCCGGGTGGCTGTAATTTACACGTACTCATTCACCTGGCTGCTCGTCGGGTGGTGGGGGTACACGCTGTACCGGCGTCATTACCGGATTCCTGACTGGACGCCGCGTGACGACGTTGTGAACCGATTCCGCCGACACTCGTGGGGGCTATTTGGTCTCACAATCGTGTTCGCGTTTGTCGTCATGGCGCTATTTGCGCCGGTGCTGGGTCCGACAACTGTCGATCAGAACATCGAGAATCCATACGAGAACCGCATTGATTATTACAACGATGAGACGGGACAAGTCGAATCGATTTTCGTCGGCGAAGCCAACGGTGATACACAGTCGCGCGGACAGGGCGACAACAACGTTGGACCGCTTGAATACGATCAGTACGACCGGTTCCACCCGTTCGGAACACTCCCAGACGGCAAAGACTTGTTCACCTTCATGGCGTCGGGAGCTCGGGTGTCATTGCTTGTTGGGCTCACCAGCCTCGGCATTGCCGGTGGGTTTGCGATGGTATTTGCGATGCTGACGGCATACTACAAGGGACTTGTTGACCTTGGAGTTGTGATTGCTGGTGACTCAATCCAAGCGATGCCCCAACTGTTGTTTATCATTCTCGCGTCGTTCGTCCTTTCCGACACATGGATCGCAGAGGTGTATAACGGCGGGCTCGTCCTCGCGATACTGTTCGGTATCACCGGCTGGCCGGCGCTATGGCGAGCCGTCCGTGGCCCGGCACTCCAAGTGTCGGAGCGTGAGTGGATCGACGCTGCGAAATCGTACGGGCAGCGCCCGCGAGTGACGATGCAAAAGCACATGCTACCGTACGTCGTTGGCTACTTCCTCATTTACGCCTCCCTCTCACTCGGCGGCGTTATTATCGGCATTGCGGGGCTCTCATTCCTTGGCCTCGGAATCGAAGCACCGGTACCTGAGTGGGGCCGAGCGGTGAGCGCGGGACAGCCGTATGTCGCCACGCAGTCATGGCACATCTCGCTCATTCCGGGCATTCTCGTCGTGATCATCGTAACCGGATTCAACGCGCTTGGCGATGGGGTCCGAGATGCGATCGACCCAGAGAGTGACATCGGTGACGGTGGCAACGAGAACGTCGCTGCTGGGGGTGGTGCCTGATGAGCCGACACGCACGCGATGACAACGTGCCATTGAACGCTGATGCGACATCGAGCCGTGACCTAGCGCTCGAGGTGGAAAATCTACGTACCGTTTTCCACACTGAACACGAACAGATCCACGCAGTCGACGGTATTTCATTCAATATTCGACGCGGTGAAACCGTCGGACTCGTCGGCGAGTCTGGCAGTGGAAAATCCGTGACTGCGCGGTCAATACTCGGACTCATTGAATCGCCGGGTGAGATCGATCCAGCATCCGCAATTCGATTTGAGGGAGATAACATCACGGAGTACACTGAGTCAGAGTACGAGTCGATTCGCGGCGACGGGATCGCGATGGTGTTCCAAGACCCCCTTTCGACGCTGAATCCGGTATACACCGTTGGAAACCAAATTAAGGAGGCTCTGTCGCTTCATCAAGACCTTCGTGGTACTGCGGCGACAGAACGCGCAATCGAACTGCTCGAGGAGGTCGGGATTCCGGATGCGGCCCGCCGGGTCACTGAGTACCCGCACCAGTTCTCCGGAGGCATGCGCCAGCGAGCTGTGATCGCGATGGCGCTCGCCTGTGCGCCGGAGGTCTTGATTTGTGACGAGCCTACCACTGCGCTTGACGTCACGATTCAAGCACAGATTATTGACCTCCTCATGGACATCCAGGCAGAACGCGACCTCAGCATTTTGTTTATCACGCACGACATGGGTGTCATCGCCGAGGTAGCAGACCGTGTCAATGTCATGTACGCCGGAGAGATAGTCGAATCAGCGCCGGTTGAACCGCTATTTGCGGAGCCAAAGCATCCGTACACGCGAGGACTACTGCGAAGTATCCCCAGCACTCAAACTAGTGGCGACCGCCTCGAGACGATTAAAGGCGAGGTGCCAACACCGAATGAACCCGCAAGCAGCTGTCGGTTCGCTCCACGATGCCCAAAGTCATTCGAGGAGTGTTCGGAGGTCGCACCAATCCCGACCGCTGTGGGTGACGACCCGGATCATGACGCGGCGTGTCTGCTCTATCCCGAGTCAATGACGACCGACGAGGCAGTAGCTCATCACCGGCCAGCTGATGATGGGGGCGAGCAATGAGCGGCGAGAGTTCTGGAGGTAGCGAGACCAGCCCCGAGATGCGCAATATTTCAGACAGCAACAGCACAGCTAATGACGATGTACTGCTGTCGGTCCGTGATCTAAAGACACATTATGAGGAACGCTCGTTGTTCGGCGGCGACCCGGTCCGAGCCGTGGACGGTGTTAGTTTCGATGTGAGGCGGGGCGAGACGCTCGGTCTCGTTGGTGAGTCTGGCTGTGGAAAGACGACGCTCGGGCGGACGCTCGTCCGGCTTGAGGAAGCAACCGATGGCAACATCGTCATCGACGGTGACGACATCACTACGCTGTCGGGTGATGCCCTCCAACGCTGGAGACGCGACGCACAAATCGTATTCCAAGACCCAGAATCGAGTCTTAATGACCGCCTGACGGTAGGCGAAATCATTCGAGAACCCCTGAATGTCCACAACTGGAAGACGCCCGCCGAGCGCCGACAACGCGTCAGAAATCTCCTCGAGCGCGTCGGCCTCCGTGAGGAGCACTACTACCGGTATCCGCACCAGTTCTCCGGTGGCCAACGGCAGCGCGTCGGGATCGCTCGGGCACTCGCCGTCGAGCCTGATTTCGTCGTCCTCGACGAGCCGGTTAGTGCGCTCGACGTGAGCGTCCAAGCGCAGATTCTCAACCTCTTGATGGACCTCCAAGAGGAGCTTGATCTCACGTACTTGTTCATCGCCCACGATCTTTCCGTCGTCCGCCACATCTGTGATCGCGTCGCCGTCATGTACCTCGGAAAAATAATGGAGTTCGGACCGACAGAGCAGCTGTTCCAAAAGCCCGAGAACCCATATACCCGGTCACTACTATCGGCTGTTCCAACCCCAGACCCGACGGTCGAACGCGATCGGACGACCCTTCGCGGGACACCCCCGAGTCCCCGTGATCCGCCTAATGGGTGTGTGTTCTCGACCCGCTGCCCAGCGAAGATTCGACCCGACGGCTTCGAAGAGCTATCCGAACATGACTGGGATGCGATCGAAGTGTTCCGCGAGGTGCTCCGCGAGCGCTCACGAACAGATCCATCTCTCTCCGAACGAGCCCGTGAGCTACTGGGACTTGAGACCCGGCTCCCGGATGTCGAGGAAGCCGCTGGGGAACTGTTTGCCAGCCGGTCGTTCCCTTCTGATGTACAAGAGCCAATTCAACAGTCCATCGAGGCCGCCAACGACGGGAATGAGGAGCACGCGAGAGAGATCATTACAGCAGCACTCGGTAGTGTCTGCGATCGTGAAGCCCCCTCGCTGCTGGCGACTGGCCGGACTGACAGCGGCCGATCCAGTCGCTGCCATCGCCACAAAGAGGAGTACGCTGACCCAGACGCTAGCGGATCGGATAGTCCCCAGTCGTGAGCTCAGTAGATCGATCTGATGAATGGGTCTCGGAGTTGAGCTGGGCTGAGGTAATCGCCCGGCGGGTGCTTGACGCAACGGTGTACGCACTCGTCGTAACAGCCATAGCACTCGTTGTCGGTGGTGTGATTCAGACAATTACTGGAACAGTGGCGGACGTGGTGTTGTTTACTTTCATACTCGGGATCGTTGTTCTGGGGTACGCGACGTACTGTCTGCTTCCTGGAAGGCCGTGGCATGTTGAGCACACTGAATCGGGCATGGAGCTGACTCGGCATGATCGAACGCAAACTATCGGTAGCCGTGAGGTGACTCGCTTTCAAGCCGTCGTACAGTCAGTTCCGCCGCTCAGATGGTACATGCTCCCACCGGAAGAGCGGTATTCGCCGGCGCTAAAGCTGTTTGCCGCTGGAATCTGTATCCTGTTGACGTCGATCGGAATTGAAGCGCTGTTTGTTTGGTAGCTGCTAGCGGACGCGGCCCCGATGTGGAACAGACTTTTGGAAGGTGCCCACGCCCGTAGGGACATGACACGTGACGAATCAGCAGGCGTTGATACGCAAGCCCGAGAGGCCTGGAAGCGGACACTTACAGATGCCGCCGACCTTGCCGAACGTCGCGAGACAGCAGGGTGGACTGTTCTGTATACGCAGTCGAGTGAGACGACGGTCGTGACTAACCCTGATGAAAAGGAGTACGCCTTCCGCCATCTCGTACCCGATGAGGATGCCGACCAGATTAGCGACTGGGTCGCAGACGGAGACTTTCCGCAGTACGATGTCCATAGGGCCACAAAAGCTGGAACCGTCTTTCTCGTCATCGAAATCTTGGACCCCGAACAGGAGCGGTGTCTCCTCATCGCCGCCGCATATCCACTTACTGCGATTGGTGGCGTTAGCGAAACAATTGGTGACCATCCCGTTCAGACACGGATCCGGCAGCTTGACGGCACCGTCGTCGCATCATTCGAACACACTGATAGCGAGAAGTTCCTTCCGTCCGACGCAGGGGGGTTGACTGGCCGTCAAAACTGAACATCACCGGGATCGAACCCAATCGCACTCGTTTGGCTGGCCGTGATCGAAGAATCGATGTCCTGGCGTAGCCTAACAAGGACTATCGCCCGTTTTTGAGTGGGTCTCCTCAAGCACGCGGCCGCCTTCGCCGGTCGTGACAATTACTATATCACCGTTGTCCCTCCGGATAGGTGACCTCGGCCTCCAGTACAGTTCACTGTCAGTAGGGATGGAACTACTAATGTACTATGTCACCGTTTCATTGGCTCTGTTGAAACACTCAGAATTTGATATTTTACACTCCAAATCACTCAGTACAGAGGCTGGGTACAGCAGACCGAATCTGTTCTGCTAATCGATCGGCGGTGGACTACCGTTGAACTGAGTGTGAGCACCGTCAACCGATAATCTTGCCTACATTGTACTGATAGAGATACGAGCGCATACCCCCGCCTTGCCGTGAGTGACGAGTGTTCCGACAGAGTGTCGGAACCGAGGAACGAACAGGCGGGGGTCGAGCGGACATCATAGTGTGACAAGCCACCGTTCTAT
>NZ_NEDJ01000045.1 GCF_002114285.1 Halorubrum ezzemoulense DSM 17463 | reverse complement strand
CCACACGAACCAGGTAGAGTGTCTCTGGTCACTGCTCCAACCGTGGTTGGCGAAGTTCCGCGGCCTGTCCAAGCAGGGCTTGGAACAGGCCGCTCGGACCTACGGCTTCCTCCGGTCACTGAACCTTCCTGGGGCACCGATCCACAGTCTCGTGGACTGTATCCCTGTCAATGTATTCCGCTAGTTCCGCCAGTCTACCGAAGAGCGTCTCTCCTTCTCGCTTGTCACGTCTCGCCCGACGCGGTCGCCGCTCGTTCACACATCGGATTCGTGACGGAGACCGGTCGGTACCGCTGCTGTGCCGCAGATCCAGATCTGATACTCTCTCGCCGAAGTCGTTGATATATTCTGTAACTAAACTACTCAAAATAACCCGAAAATCGCACGACGTGACGTGTTTATCAACTCGGATAACCGGGGACGTGGTCTTAAGTAGGAAATCCACTTCGCTATCGATAACGCCCGCCGGGCAGGCCGGGGGCCGACGCAACACACAATGTTCGAAACCATACTGGACGAGGAAGAGCGCGGTCAAGTGGGGATCGGGACCCTCATCGTGTTCATCGCGATGGTGTTGGTGGCGGCGATCGCCGCCGGCGTCCTGATCAACACGGCCGGGTTCCTCCAGACGCAGGCAGAAGCAACGGGCGAAGAGAGTACAAGTCAGGTTTCCGACCGGCTTCAGGTCGTGAGTCAATCTGGATATCTCAGCGACACGTCCTCCGGTACTGTGGACCACCTACAGTTTGTGCTCGCACAATCACCGGGTGCTGATAATATCGATCTTGATGAAGTGTCCGCTGAGCTAATTGGAGAGGATGGGCAAGAAACCTTCCAACTGAGTAGTGATGAGGTCGATATCAACATTTTCACTGGTGGTCCGAACAACGTAATGACTGACACTAGTGATCGAGCAGAAGTCTCGATTGCGCTCACCAACAACAACGACATTACCGGTGTGTCAGAGAATCTCGGCTACACGCTTGAGGAGGGTGATACGTTGACGTTCACTTTCACCACACCGTCCGGGGCGACAACCACTACGGAGATTCGGATTCCGAGCACTGTCGTTGATAATTCAGTGAGGCTGTGAACATGTTTGAAACTATCACTAATGCCGAGAAGCGCGGTCAAGTTGGTATCGGAACGCTCATCGTGTTCATCGCGATGGTACTGGTGGCGGCGATCGCCGCCGGTGTGCTGATCAACACGGCCGGGTTCCTCCAGACGCAAGCAGAAGCAACGGGACAGGAGAGTACGGACCTCGTCTCTGAACGGATCGACGTAGCGAGCGAAGTCGGTATTGTCTCTAGTACAAATACTGAAGAGCTTGATGAGATCCGTCTTACCGTTACTGGTGCACCAGGTGCTGATCAAATTGACCTCGGTGAATCCACGATCCAGGCTGTCGGACCTGGTGGCCAAGAAAATCTAGTTTTCGCTCCAGGTCCTGATACTGATGTTAGTGGTTCGCCTGGACAAAATGAAATTATTTCTCCGTCGGAAATAAGTGAATCAACGACGACAATTAAAGTGAACGTTGGAACACTTACTGGTGGTGCATCAAGCATTCTTTTGACTGACGGGACTGGTAGTAATACGTACGAACAGGCCGTTACTGGTGGTCAGGTAAACACGATCGACTTCTCTAATCAAGGACTTGATTTGACTGCCGGTGATCTCACAGTGGAATTGACTGACGGTGGTGGCACCGTCCAAAATGGCCAGAGCGACACGGTTCTAACCCTCCCAGGCCCTAATGCGGTTGATACTGATATCAGTGCCGCGACAACGTCCGATAGCCTTGTCACTCCGTCAGAGATAAGTCAATCAGCGACGACGATTGAGTTCAAGGTTGGTAGCGGGACTGGCACAGAGGTCACTCTGACTGATGCTACTGGTAACAGTTTCACACAGAGCATTACTACTGGCCAGAAAAACACTATTGACTTTTCTGGCCAAGGATTTGATTTGACTGCCGGCAGTCTCCAGGTGGAACTATTTGATGGTTCTAGTAGTTCACTTGACACAGCAACGGTTACACCCGTACGTACTGCTATCGGTGACGCTAGCCAACTCAATGCTGATCAATTTGCCGTTCGTGAGGATGGTTCATTCCACCAGAACCCTGTCATCGATGAGTCGAACCAACAGTATCAGATTATCCTGAACCCGGCAGTTGGTGCACTACAGAACACTGATAACCCGAACGATAAGTTCGGACAGGCTGATACTGCTTCGCTCGATATCGTCTCACCTGCCGGTGCGACGACTTCATCTGAATTGCGTGCCCCAGACCTGTTCAACAACAACAAAGAAGCTGTCCGGCTCTAACGACTCTCGAATCATCTGCTAACCACTTTCGGCGGAACCGATCCGCCCGGAACACCTATTTTCTCGCGCGTTCACAGCTTTACTATGAGCGACCGCGACGCACCGGCCGCCGACCCCGACGCGCCGCCCGCCGACCCCGAGGAACTCGACTTCACCGATGACGAGAATGTCGTCGAGATCGATGAAGGGCGGTACGTCGTCGGGACGAACGGCCGCCCCAACGTCGGGCGCTCGCAGGACGACCGCCGGCCGCCGCCGGACGACGCGGCTCCTCCTGCCGACTCGGGCGAGTTCACCGCCGTGGAACCCGCAACCCCCGACGACCGCCGACTCGCTGGTAACGACCCGCGAACGAGCGCCGCCGGGCCCGGCGTCGAGGACCGCGACCAGCGACAGACAAGCGGACAGGACCGAGCCAGCAAGCGGGGACAGCCCGGCAGGCGGGGACGTGCCGGGTCAAGTCCGGGCGAGCAGCAGGCACCGTCCGGCGCGGACGCGGTCGACCGGCAGGCGGTGAGCCGGTGGCTGGCGACCTCCTTCGACGGCGACGGCTTCGACTACGGTATCGATGCGACGCTCCACGCGAACGGCGACACCACCCGCCAGCGGACCGTGTCGAACGACGTGACGGCGACATTCGACACGCTGATCTCGTGGTTCGCCTCCAATGCGGGGCCGAACTCGCCGACGCCGGAGGCGATCGGGTTGCTGCTCGCCGCTTCCGAAACGACAGTCAACCTGCCGCCGGTGGTGATCAAGCGGTTCGCCGCAAACCAGGGGCTCACGGCGAGCGATAGTATCGGCGACCTCGTGCGCGCCGCCGAAGAGGAAGGCGGCTTCCAGATTGAGTAAACCCCGCTGGGGTCGGTTTTCAGAACTGGTTCACACCACCAATTCAACGCGAGCGTTGGTTAACTACAGAGCGCAGATACTGTTGTAGAAGGCTTACAACGCCCGAATCACCTCGGTTTTTGAACGGGCCGCATCCACTGGTTGAGGTCGCTGACGGTTTCTTGACTCACATGGACCCACGTCTGGCCATTCCAGGTCTCTTCGACACGCTGCCAGTGGTCATTCGACTGTGGAATGAACCGCACTCGATGGCGGGTTCCTGCGTGGTCAGTAAACTCGAGAACTTGTTCACACCGAGTTGACGACGTCATTGGCTGTGTTGGAGTCGCAGTACTTTGTGGAGCTGTACATTCAGTTTGTGAAGCGCTGTCGACCGTTGCTGTGTTGCTGTCTGACATTTGTTCACCGGAGGGAATCTCTCAATCATACCCTCCACCCCGCTCGGGGGGTACAAACTACTTTTGTACAGGCGGTCGAGGCGACTGCCCCGGGGCTTGACCCCGGGGTGCGTTCACCAACTACTAGACGGGATCAGATCTCGATGGCTGAGCCCACAGGCGTTCACTTGACGTACCGCAATCCAAATTCTCATTCGGCTCTGCTGAAATCCTATTATTCAGATATATTATCGGCTGAAACAGCCGGTCGACAAAGAGTGCGTATCGAGCATCAATGGTCTGTGTGAGACGGTAGGTCTCCCGAAGCGTTTTGCGTCTCGGTGAAGTACTGACAGGTATGGCACGAGCTGATTCTGGGAATTCGGACCCTCCTGAACGGGAAATCCGCTTAGTGAAGAACCCAGATGGCCAGTGGACGGCTCGTGATCTCCGTGTCGGCGTGACTGCTCAAGGTAAAAGCCGGGACGTAGCACTTGACAATCTTGATGCCGTCATTGAGGCGGTAGAAGGTGATGGCGGGCGGCCTCCAACCGATGAGGAGATACGTGACCTCGGTGTTGATCCTGAAGTCGCTCAATCACAGAGCGATGAGATCCCCGATGTCTTACAGTAGCAATGGTGACGCGGGATTTTTCCGGTGAAGACGTGTACAAAGTGCTGACGAACGTTGGTGGATTTCAGCACGTCCGTACCACAGGGGATCACCTGATTCTTCGATGGGACCCACCAGAAAGCCATGAGAACACGGATACGCGTACCGTGATTGTTCCGGCCCACGACTCAATCAGCATCGGAACGCTCCATGATATTGCTGACGACGCCGGTGCGGAGAATTTCGAAGCGTTCTGCGAGTGGATCGACGAGAATCGGTGACGACCGATATAGGTTTCTGAGTCACCTGTATTGACCGGAACCGGAGTAGAACGTATCACTTTCTGAGGATTTCAACGGAGCCCCTCATTCAAATTTAAATAGAATAATTCACAAAAATACGGTAGCGTTGCCATCACACCCGATTACCGACACGATTATACTTAGACCGCTTAGCTGAAGTTCTAAATTACGGACAATAAGCAGTATAATCGCAAGACGTAGCGGGGTTACTCTGTTGGGAAACCGACTGATAATAAAAATAAAAAAGAGCTACCCAGAGGATCCGACAGAGCATGTGAATAACATAGGGCGGTGCCATCCACCGGGGCCCAAGCGACCACTGACCGGGGCGGACACCCGATCCAATGCACTACACAGATCGGCAAGCGACCAGAGCACCGAGACCTGGGAAACCACTCGACGCGGCCTCAATATGGGCAGCCACACCAAGGACGAACCCACGTGGATGGGTCCGGTCTGATCTGCTCAGCAGCAACCCACCCCTTGTCGTCAGCCCACCAAGGCCACGCACACTGGAAGCCCCGGGCCGGCAGTGATGCGGCCCGCCACAGTGCTGATGAGACGGCTGTAATATCGTTATATCATACACGCCTTTCAGGAGACCTCCGATTCGGTAGCAGCCAACAGACGATACCAGGGCGGGAAGCAGGGCGATTGCCTGGGAGTAGACGGACAGTCCCGAGTAGCAACTGGTGGTCTGTCGCGAAGACATGAGACTCCTTCATTGAGCAGGCGGGTCTCCTACGGGAGGAAAAACGGAGCAAGCGGGTCTCCTACGGGACGAAATAACGGAGCAGGCGGGTCTCCTACGGGACGAAATAACGGAGCAGGCGGGTCTCCTACGGGACGAAATAACGGAGCAGGCGGGTCTCCTACGGGAGGCAATGACGGGGTCTGTGTTGGAAAACGAGACGTTGTTCTTTCAGGAACGGGATGTCCTGCGGTAGGAAACAGGATGTCTTGCGTTGGGGGATCGTTTGTCCTGCGGTAGGAAACAGGATGTTTTGCGTTGGGAGATCGTTTGTCCTGCGTTGGGGGATCGTTTGTCCTGCGTTGGGGGATCGTTTGTCCTGCGTTGGGGGGACGGAGGGTCTTGCGGTGGGAACCAATGAGTTCTGCGGTGGGAAACGGAATGTCCTGTGGCGGAAAACGCTGAGTTCTGCGGTGGGAACCAATGAGTCCTGTGGCGGAAAACGCTGAGTCCTGCGATGGAGAACGGTGAGTCTTGTATTGGGAAACGGTGAGTCCTGCGGTGGGAAACGACTGATCCTACAGTCGGGAACAACTGATCTTCCATCAGGATACGGTTGGTCCTACGGTAGGGAACGGGGGGCAATCTGTCGCCAGCGGCTGGTCCTGCTGTCGAGAACGGGCGGGGGTGCGTACGGACAAACGGAGCCATGAGCCCGGACACGGCGGCGTCTGTCTCACACACTGGACACGTCTGCGTCCGGAAGCGGCTACTCACAAGAACTGGATTGGCGAGGCCTGTCCAAGCTATCACCCGGTCAACTGTAGGCCAGCAAGCACTCGAACGGGGGGTAGCGCTGACAGGAACCCAACTTGAGAGTCCGCCACAGGGCATGCGATGTATGCCGCCTGTCACTGCGCCGGACTTGTCAGGAGCCGCTGTCAGGCGGCGCTGCTGGTGCTACATGGTGAACGCAACCGAGACACCACCGGTGAATGCCGTGTCCAACTGGCGCTCACAGACATGGGTCACGCGGACGGCGCGAGCAGGGACTGGGGGTGTGTTCACTGCGCGAGTGTCGGTCGCTTGCGGGTCGCGACATGTGGTATCGGTAGCATCGCCGGTGGACAGCCACGAGTCAGCCGTCCCGAGTGACGGTGCGAGCCGGTGGGTACGACTGGATCGAGGGTGGGTAAGACGGGTGTGCGGTGCGTGGCGTCGTGTCGGGAGCCTCCCCAAACGACGGTGTTGTCGTCGTGGCTGCGGTGTGTCGCGATCGTCGTTGGCGTCGGGAACGAGGGGGTCCCTACTGGGGCGCGCACGCAGTGACAACGCGGTGGTCGGGTGGGTCATGATCTGGTCACACGGATCACGCGGGGAGTCCGCAGGGATTTCTCCAGTCGGCGGCATGGATCGACGCGACAGCTAACCGGGTGGTGAACTGGGACACAGTGTTGAGCGAGTGCGCCGTGGCTGTATGGCGTCCCCTCTCCTAACGGGGGATGGACTGTGGTCCCGTTCAGGGAGCGATGGCTGCTGGCGAGTCGTGCGTCTCGGTGCGTCGCAGTGGTCACGGCGGTGTCTCAGTGTGGTGTGTGCGGTCGTTCAGTCGTGCGAGCACGGGTGTGGCGACCAGTGGCGTTGTGCTGAGCGTGATGTCGACGTGGGGAACGACGGCGTCTTGCGTTGTGATCGTGGTGGGGAACGACGGCGTCTTGCGTTGTGATCGTCGTGGGGGCAACGGCGTCTTGCGTTGTGATCGTGGTGGGGAACGACGGCGTCTTGCGTTGTGATCGTGGTGGGGAACGACGGCGTCTTGCGTTATGATCGCCGTGGGGAACACCACGGTCGTGAGGGAACTGCGCGGCGTGGGACAGTCGGTGTTGCTGTAGTGGTGACGGATCGATCGCACGGTGCTGTGGCGGTGTACGAAGCGTCCCGACGACGTCGACAGCGACGCCGCCCGGAAGGGCGCCATGCCAAGAGCGGAGGCGACGTCGTGGTGCGTGTGGTGGGAGGCTGGTCTCACGTCCCGGATCGGCCTGGGGACACTTGGGGCCACGGTGGGTTCACATTAGAATTACTCTGGGCTCTCGGTGGGTTCACATTAGAATTACTCTGGGCTCTCGGTGGGTTCACATTAGAATTACTCTGGGCTCTCGGTGGGTTCACATTAGAATTACTCTGGGCTCTCGGTGGGTTCACATTAGAATTACTCTGGGCTCTCGGTGGGTTCACATTAGAATTACTCTGGGCTCTCGGTGGGTTCACATTAGAATTACTCTGGGCTCTCGGTGGGTTCACATTAGAATTACTCTGGGCTCTCGGTGGGCTCACACGAGCATTACTCTGGGCTCTCGGTGGGCTCAGACAAAAAGTACTCTGGGCTCTCGGTGGGTTCACATTAGAATTACTCTGGGCTCTCGGTGGGTTCAGACAAAAAGTACTCTGGGGCCACGGTGGGTTCATATCGAACGCTCACCTTGATCTACGGGAACCACCACGGTTTCTGCAAAGCGCGTCGTGGAAGCAGGAAGCCCTACCCTCAACGAACGAGCCGCGTCAGCGGCGAGTGAGTAGGGTAGGGTAGGGTAGTTCACACAACGTCGCTGCCGACCATCTCTTGCGGATCGCGAATGCGCCACGTATCGAAGAGTACCTGCTCAACGTGCTGAAGCACGGAGAGAATACAGGTGAAGCCGAGTATGAGGCAACGGACAGCGATGTCGAATGCTGGATTCACGCCGACGTCTCCTACCAGAGTTACGCCTTCGGTGTCGGAGACAGCGTGTTCGAGTTCTCCGGCGTACCGATCAAAAGCGAAATCGCGTCGACTGTCACGCAACTTCAGTCGTAGGCTGTGGACTCTCGTTCAGGGATCGAAGTGGTAGATGTAGGGGTGGTCAGCCTTCCCAGCGGGCATGATTTCTTCGAGTAGCTCGCGAACCTCGGATTCGGAGGGAGCACTGGTGATGATTCGATCGTCGTAGATTGCTACATAGGCTTTGTTGAGTCCCAACTCGCGCAGTTCGCGACCCAAGCTGCGGGCTCGAGCCTTCCCCATCTCCTGATGGTAAATCTGCTCCAGTTCGTCGGTTTTCTCCCGCAACTGCTCGATCTCCGACGCGTATCGCTCTCGGTTGCGCTTGTTCTTCATGTAGAAGCGCAACTCCTCGGCGTCCGTCTTTTCGGCTTCCTCGGGAACTGGAAACGAGTCGATGATGCCGAAGCGATGTTTGGCCTCTTCGTACTCGTCGTCGATGTCAGTGCTGAGCGAGCCCCCGAATATGATGTTCTTGACCCCGATCCACCCATCGTAGACGATCTGATCCTCGAATGGCAACAGGACGACACTCGAAACCGGGACTGGAAGTGCAGATTCATCCCACACTTCGACGAACGGCAGCCGAGCCGGGCGGACTGCATATGCCTTCGGCGGTTCTGTCCAATCGAGGAAGATCGCGTCGTCTTCGCGATAGCGGACGACGACAAACTCTCCGGTGATGAAGTCAGTCCATGCTGCGACCTGCTCGAGATCAGCCTCCGACAGGTCAGCAGGGTTCTGGTCAACGAAGTCCTCTATCAGGTCCGTCGTTGACTCGTTGTACAGCGTGTTTCGGAGCGGGAGAAGCTCGTCAGTGTAGTGCTGTTCGAGGTCAGCGACCGTTTCGATCTCTTCGATGACATCGAATCGATCGTTGACATACATCAAGAGGTGGGCGTACAGATCAAGAAACCGTTGTTCGCTCTCTTCGGACAGCCGTCTGTCGGCTTCACTCATTGTTGACATTCTCTCCGCCCTGAAGGGTGAAGATTCCCACGGCCCCGCACCGCTGGGTTGGGGTGTTTACGGTTTGTAGCTGTCCCGATGACGGCTACTGGCTGTGCCAATCAGCCGTTACTCCTATCCCGGCATGGGATTCAGAGGTACTTCGTACTGTACCCGAACACTACAACAGAAAGGGGTACTTTCTGTGTGTGTGGTCGGGAATCCCAATATTGTCCGATTAAGTGGGCGGGTGGACCGCCTCGGATGATTATTAATACGACGACCACTCAGTTAAAACACCCAGCCAGAAGTTCGTGGCTGCTGTAGAGAATTGTCGGATTCATCCCCGCGCTGAAGCGCGAGGCTTTCTCCTTGATTCTCCGTAAAAGACGTGTTCATGGTCACAGTGAACTACCCCACCCTACTCGCTCACGGCTGACGCCGTTCGCTCCTTGAGGGTGGGGCTTCCTGCTTCCACGACGCGCTTTGCAGACACGGATGTATCCGCAGGGAGCGCAGTCTCCACAGGCGTTGATTCGGAGTGAACCACTCCTACTTCTTCAAGACCACGAGAAAGAATATTCCACGCCGCATTCGCGTCCCGATCCGCTTCAAACCCGCAGGAAGGACAAGAGTGTTCACGAACCCACAGCGGTTTCTCGGTTTTCACGCCACAGGACGCACACTCTTGGGTCGTGTCTTTCGGATCGACCTCTACAAAGTGCGTGCCTTCACGGTCGCATTTGTATTCGAGCATCCGCTTGAACGTCCCCCACGCCGCCGACGCCCGGTTTCGAGAGTTGCCCGGTAGTTCAACCAACCCTTTCGCGTCCAAGCTCTCGACGGCCACCAAGTCGTACTCGGTGGCGTAGTAGTTCGACAGCTTGTGCAAGAAATCACGTCGCTTCCGTTTTAGATCGGCATGGCGTTGGGCAACGACTTTCCGTTGTTTCTCCCAGTTGTTCGACCCATGTTCTTTCCGTGAGAGGTCGCGCTGGGCGCGTTCCAACTGTTCGCGTTCGTCGGACAAGTCAAGTGACCCGACAGCAGTGCCATCGGTATCGTGGGCGTATTTGAGTATCCCAACGTCGATCCCAACACATCGCTCGGGGCCGGTTGGTTTCTCCGGTGTCTGTTTGCCGTCGACAGCGAATGAGGCGAACCACTCACCTGTCGGCTCTTTCTTGATCGTGACTTCTTTGATCGTCACGTCGTCGGGGATCACTCGGTGGTTCACGATTGGAATATCCGCGAGTTTCGACAGTGACAGTACAGGCTGGCCGTTCTTACTATCGAACTCGAAACCAGACTGTACGTAAGTGAAACTACGGAAGTCCTGTGGGGCTTTCCAGTTGAGACTACCGACGTTGTAGCCCCGCTCTTTCAGTTCGGAGAGAGCTTTGATGCTGTCCTCAATTCGCATGACAGCCGCCTGTGCGACTGTCGAGTACAGATCGTTCAGTTCCTCCCACCACTCTTTGAGGTCGGTGAGTTGATCCCGAACCTGCCGCACTCGTTGGTTGAGTGTCCCCGCCGAGTCTGGGATTTGCTCAAATTTGTTGAGTGCGTGGTTGTAGAGTTGCCTACAGGTGTCACGGTGGTAATCCAGTTGCTCACGCTGTTCGGGCGTGGGATTGAGTCGGAACCTATAGGCGTAGTACATTGGGAGTAGCTATTCGTCGGGATCAGACGTTCGGACGATTTTCACGTCTGCGCCACGCCACTGTTTCGGAACGAGAACGTGTGCGCCGTTTCCGGTGGCTTTCACCTCGCCTTCGATGACTTCGTGGCCTTCGATTTCGTGTCTATCCATCACCTGTATTTATACATTGTTTCAACGTAAGTGTGTCGGTACGTGGGGCATGGAGTAGTGATACAGAGCAGTGTATGTGAGGCGATGACGGCGGTGTATCCCCTCCCTACTGCGCTACTCGGCCTCCGGCCTGCGTTGCTCCTTGAGGAAGGGGCTTACCGCCTGTATTCAGCTAACTGGAGATATGGGTGGTCATCAACACCGTGCTCGAGCTCCTCGCGAATAACTGGGACCGTACAGATTCCAGAGAGGTTAGCAACTACCCACAGCTGGTCGATGTAGGCGAAATTTGAGAGGACAGTCGTGTTCAGGACGCTCGGGTTCGCTGGAATATCGCCGCTTGTCATTTCGCACGTGACTCCTCGTCATCCGAAACCTCCTCATCAAATTCGAGTTCACTTGCTGCCGCTACCTCGTAGGCCGCGTCGTCTTCGTCAATGAGCCCGAGGCGGAGTTCAACGCCGTGCTCACGGAGGATGTCACGCATCGACCACCGGTCGACAGCAGCGAGTCTCGCGGCATCACCGAGCGTGATCCGCTCACGTTCGTAGAGGGCCACCGCAGCTGCAATACGTTCGTTCTCGTGGTCCTCGAAGTATTCACGCACGAACTCTCGCAATGCATCGCTCTTGCCACCAAACACACCAGCCTCAACAGCACCCTCGATGAGGAGGTCAAGGTCGTCTGGATAGGAGCCGGTGATTCGTGCCATCGTTCTATGCCAGACTACGTCTTCATACTATTTATGAACTAGCCAGAATCCCATATGCATTGAGAAGGCCAGTCTCAACTTCTGTTATCGTGCGGCTCCGTCCTGAACCTCTCTCTCACCAGCCCCCCTAATTCTACACTACTTATTCTTATTATCAGTCGGATTGTGGTCATCATAACTCGGCGCCTGCTGTCGATTTGGACTCGTAGTAACCGTCACCGTAATTGGGTCTCTATCACCGACACACCAACCCAGAGTTGCCTGGGTATTATCACAATCAATATTCTCAACCGGCCGTTTATACTGTGGTATTGAAGATCGCCTGATTACACGATATGTTGCGACGACGACGAGTTGTGGTGCCGGTGTGGTGCCGGTGGGCGGCCGGATCCACGCTCGGGAGCGAGCGGGTACCCGTTCCTGTCGACGAGCAGTACCGTCGGGCTCGCTACCAGCCGCCGGACGGATCCCGACTGTCACAGGTGTGCCCTCAGGCGTCCGTTCGACGCGACGGTGTACAGGAGACGCCGCCAGCCCGAACGACAACGAGAGCGAGCCAGAGAGCGCGGTCACCTGCGGCGTGGCGACACGCTGGCTGTCGCACCCTGATACGGCAAGTGGCTCGACGGCGGCGCACCGGGTCACCGCCGTGGGGGGCCTGGACACGTCCCGAACGCGCTCGTCGATCGCGTCGACGACGTCCGGGCGACGCTCGGGAGCGACAGGCGTCGCGACGCCGGTGGCCACCAGGACAGCCCCGAGCGAGTTCCGGCACCCGACAGGTCCCGTGGCCAGCAGCGACCAGGCAGCGCGCTCAGTTGGCGACAGGTGAACAGTGCTGAGCGTATCACAGACACCTGCCGAGACCGACGCCCAGTGGGTCCGACTGATTCCGCCCGGCGTCACCGATCCAGCTGCGCGGATTGCCGATTCGATGGGGGGCATGTTGGCACAGGCAATCGGGACGATCGTCAGCGCTGCCCCGCCGAATCTTCGGGCTATCGATATCCTGTGTTACCGGGGAATCGCTCACGAGGAGTATCTCCTGCGGGCGTGTCCAGCTCCAGACAGCCGTCGCGGGTCGGCACTCCCGATTCCCTCGGACCCAGAGATTGAGACGACTTCTGCCAGCGTTCAGGATGTCGATACGCTTACCGTGCGGTTTGGGGCGTGGCTCGCAGACCAACTCATTGATCGGATCGGTGTCGAAATCGTCACCTGCGATCCGACGCCGCTCGGCCGGACGCAGACACTCACGACCCGGTTGGTGACCGATTCGGAGACACCGATCACAGTCGATCGAGCCGGATCACAGAGCCATCTGGCGACGTATCTCGACGAGCTCATCGAGCAGTCGGTCCCCCACGTCGCGCGCACGATTGTTGCGCCGGCTGGGTCGGGTACCTACCACGTCGAACAACAGGTTGGCCATGTCACCCCGCAGGCACGCACGCTCCAGCGGCGCGACCTCGCACGCCACAGTACGCAAAACACTGGGCCGTCGCTTGCCGCGCAGTACGACGCCGACGCGATCACGTCGACGTGGGAGCTGTTGACCGAGGCTAAGTGGGAACCCAGCACGCTACGCAGCCAGTCACCGTGCCAGCCGACGCTTCACCGCCAGCCTAGGACTGGTGCGGCTGCGGGCACGTTGGTTGATCTTTGTACCCAACAGCTGGAGTATCAGCGATTGCTCGGGACGCTTGGGGATCCACAGTCGCTTGCCCAACAGTACGACACCCTCGCGTATTCACCGACACTCGAAGTTGAAGCTGCGTCACTGACGAGCATGCTGGGGCTCGTCTGGGGGTATGACACACCGGCGTGGGAGACCCAACACGACTTCGATCGCCGGCCCCCGATCCTTGAGTCGCTCGCGCTGCTTCGATCGGCTCCTGGGACCGATGAAACGGCTGGGCATAACCCACGGGTTCCGGGTGGGGACCAGTCGTCGTCCAACTTTTGGACCCCGGCGTCGGCGACGGTCGCTGACTGGCCGCTGCCGTCGTCGGGATCCGGAGCGGTAGGGCCGGCAGCGCCGGCCGTGACACGGCGGGCGATCAAGTGTCTTCGTGAGTACGGCGACTCACTGTCGATGACTGCGACGTCTGGTGTTGATACGCCGTGGGCCACCGCTGTGCGGCGCCCGCCAGACGGCGACGCGAGTATTCTTGTGGTTGATGACGATGGGTCTGTCCCGCCGGGCGAACTTATTGCGGCCGCCTCGCATGGTGTCGACACCCACGCGATAACGGTCGTCACCGAGACGCAGGCCGCCGCCGAACGGGCGGCCGCAATCTTACGAGAACCGTTTGTTGGGGCAGCCGACACGGAAACGATCCTGTATCCACGGACGGCCCGCCACTGGATCACGTCGGGACACGTTGCTGTTGTGCCTCGCGAGACGCCGCTTCAGTGGACGATCGACCCAAATGGAACAGTTCGGTTGTACGCTGCCGATGCGTGTCTCGCCAGTGGAACTGTCTGGGGAGATCCGCTTCGACCGACAGTGCCGTCCGATGATCCCTCCACCCCGCTGCGATGGGTCGCCCCAGAGTCGCCGCCGGTTGTGCGGACGACCGATGGCGTGGCTCGCGATCAGTACGACACGCCAGCTGCGCTCGCTGACGAGTACCGGTCGATCCAGCTCCCGGCGGTCCCCGCCCGGCGCTGGTGGAGTCCACGCGCGACGTGTCTCTCAGTTGGCCCAGCTGGCCCGTCAGTAGTCGATCCACGCCGGCGGTTCGGGAGACACGAAGAGTCACTCGAAACGGCTCTCGAAGCGTTCGTCACCACGTACACGTGTCAGGCCGAAACAACGCTGACAGCGTCGACGATCGCCACTGCGTGCCGCCGCTTGTTGTGCCCACAGTCGGCCACCGTGGTGTCACACATGGAGCTGAAACGGTTGGTGACAGACCTCTCACGCCGGACGACAGGGCCGACTCACACCGAATCAGCGCTCATGGAGCCTGAGACGGTGACGCTCACCCAACGTGGGTGGATCTACCCGGACACGACAGCGGACCGGCCGGCCGCCCCGTTTGCTGACGCGACGGCGGCCGGGACGCCGACAGCATCGCTTGCAGAGAGCCTTGCGGTTGCCCCTGACTACAAATGACAGACCCAACTGACACGGACGATGTAAAGATTTACTCACAGTGGCCCCGCGTCGGCTGTCTCCGGTTGCGGCCACCGGAACGCGACGATGGGACGCCACCGGCGCAGAGTCATCCCCTTGCGTCGGTGATCCGATCGGCGTTTTCAAACACCAAACTCCGGCGGCTTGAGTTGTTGTCATGGCCGGCAGCACCGCATCAAGAATGGGTGCTTCACCCGATTGATTCGACGGTCCAAGCCCAACCAGACGAAGACGATGATCTTGATGACCCCAATCAGACGCAGGTTGGCCAATTTGGCACTCCAACATCGGTGACTCACGACGAAGCGAGCGCGGCGACTGGGGCGCTTGAATCGGCGTGTAAAGAGCAGCTTGTCAAGCCGTATGGGTACGGCTACGACCGGTGTGCTGTCGATCTGTCACCGCTTGAAGGAACCATTCGGCCGACGTGTCGGCTTGCGGTTCGGGAAAGTCCCGATCTGCTCCCGCTAGCACAGCGGAATCCACACGGTGTCGTTGAGCTCATCAGCGATCTCAACGACCAAGATGTTCCTTATCTGCTACAGACAATTATTTCGCGGGGCGGAAAACAATCTGATTTCGAACTCTCACAGCGGCTTGCCGTTTATCGGCCCAACTACGGACTTGCCACCGAACACGATTTCGCCAAACATCTCGATACTGGTGAGCGAGTCGATCTTAGCACGTACTATGACGACCAAACGAATCGGATTCGCTCAAACTTTGATCTCGACGCAACACGGTATTTCGATATCGACACCTCCGGCGATCGCTACGAGGCCGTCTCACGGCACAAACATGATGTCGAAATCATCCGTGCAGCACGACGTGTGCTTGCCGGGCGCAAAGATTGTCACGACCTGTACGCCGGGTATCACGACACCGACAAAGAACTCGAGAACCTCTATCAGTATGCCAACTACTACACGAAGATCCCAGTTGATAAGCGAACAGTGCGAGCGTTCGTTGCGCTCGTGTCTGACTCGATCGAGTACTCTCCGTGGGAGAACGTCGGCTACATCGATCCACCCAAGCTGATCACGAATCCCGTCGTCGTACCAACAACTGCGGGCGAGACAGCGGATCCGGAGGGCGCTTCGCCCGAAAACGTCACCCAGTACGACGACGAGCAGTCGGTCAGACTAATGACCCAGGGATCAGCGGAACATCAGCTCAACGAGGACTGGGTTGTGGACTACTTTGCGGACGCTGGCTGGACGGTCAAGCAACTCGATACTGAGGCAACCGAGTCTGTGCCTGATATCTGGATACAAAAAGACGAGATCGAGTACTTCGTTGAAGTCGAACACAAAGGCACCGATCAACCAGCAAATGTATTGACAAACGCAGCACGCGCCGCGCATTATGATATGGACGTAATTTTTGTTGTCAAAAAGAAACCCATAGCGCAATCGATCGCCAAAATGCTTCGAGAGCCCGTCACCGACACCGACGTTCATAATGGCGCGCAGCTGTACACGATGTCGGACGAGCTGACGCTTACTGACGGGAGTAAACCGGTGTTGCCACCGGATGTCGAGTCATCCCAGTGGTATCTTCGGTATCAGGAGCCACCGGAAGCCGAAGACGAGGACGATACTGATATCAAAGCACGTTCGCCGTCACAGATCGAGCCGGAACTCCGGCTTGAGACACCGGATGGGGAGGTGCTTGCCGCTGGGTCCGTTGACGAGAGCGTCGCAACATGGGAGTTTGAAGAGCTCCTCTGCGAATCGGATCCGAGTGCTGCCGACCGGACCAATGTTCATGGACCGTTTGTCCCAACGCAACTTGCGTACTTAGCCCGGAGTAGCCTTCGGTATCGTAACGGCGACCAACTCGAGCGGCTTGATCCAAATGAGTACCCTGCTAATTGGAATCAAAGCGACGCGGCTGGCAAACGTGAACGGTACAAGAATGCCTACGAAACATTTGTTGACCGATACACTGTCGCTGTCGACTACACCGAGATTGAAAAGCCCGACTTTATCAAGCCGATGAACGAGCGGATCTACAAACCGCAGACGTCACGCAAAGCCCCCGGTATGCGTGAGTCTGGCCGGGCGCTCTGGCAGTTCGCTGAGCGTAAATCTCGTGACAATAATGCCCTTGATCTGATCAAAAACCGGACGTGGCGGTGGCCCCACGATGTGACCTCGCCGGACATGTCTTTTGTTGGTCACTCAACTGTGTTGTCCGAACTCGGCCTTGAGGAGTGACTGGCTGCTACCGGGGAGGCGTGTAGTTCGAGGGATTCTAGCATTATTATAGAGTATCAAGGAGAATACCTGCGGCTTCAGCCGCAGGATGAATCCGACAATTCTGAGCCTGTCCACGTAGTGATAGCCGATCGGAGATTTGACAATCCGTGGCTTAAAGTGACAGGCAACCCTACATACAGACAGGAATCAGACCGGAAATAGAGCGATTCCGATCAGTCCTACGATGGCGGCCTGTCCGCCCCAAGCAATGAGACAGTAATCGGAACCAGTCGGGTGAACGG
Source organism: Halorubrum ezzemoulense DSM 17463 (assembly GCF_002114285.1). Classification (GTDB taxonomy): domain Archaea; phylum Halobacteriota; class Halobacteria; order Halobacteriales; family Haloferacaceae; genus Halorubrum; species Halorubrum ezzemoulense. The sequence goes on along the minus strand of NZ_NEDJ01000045.1, from coordinate 8,900 downwards.
TCGGTTCCTACAATGAACCGATGCAGTGCCCGACTGCCGTACGCACCACAGAAAGTAACTCTAAGTCCGTCGACATCTGCCGGACTCCCCGAGGCACAAACAACTCTGGGAGTCCGAACACGATGGAGGATAGGAGTACCGGGGGCTTGGCACTCCCAGCAGTCCCACCCGCCACAGTCCGTGAACCCCGTACGGATTCTCACCGTGCTGGGGTTCGGTGGAACTGCAAACCTGAAATCTCCAACGCTCAGGATTCCTCCGCGTTTACGCGGAGGAGAATGTCAAGAGAGACATCCCAGCTGATCAGTGAACACACCTCGTGGTCAAGCCCCGGGGCAGTCGCCTTGACCGCCTGTACAGTCGGTTGCGCCGAACAGATGCGTGTCGTGCGCTAAAATGACAGCCGGGCGGTCTGCGTGTGCGTCCGTCGGATCGCGAACCCAACAGACCGTTCCAGACGGGTGCCTACTCATCTTGGAGGTCTGCTTCGAGTTCGGCGAGTTCGGCCTCCAAGTCTGCGTCGTCCGGCTCTTCTGCCGGCGTCATCGCTTCGGGGTCGGGGTCGTCCGTGTCTCGGTGGTGCCCAAACAGTCGATTCACCTGATCCAGATTTCTGACGTACCGGTGGAGGTCATCACGCTCGGGAAGCGCATGGTAATACCCATCTTCGGTTTTACCCACGTATTCCTCGTCATAGAGCCGAGCAAGCGTTGTTGTGGCTGTCCCTCGCGGAATGCCGAGGTCCTCATCGAGATCTTTCGGAGAGAATCCCCATTCGGGGTTTCGGTACAGGTGTGCGACGATGTTTGACTTCGTGGTGCCCGGTCGAAGATCGAGTTCTGGGTCGTGGTTTTCGAGGTAGACGGGCATACTGTACCAGCCTGTAGTAGCGTGTAGTATATAGTAGTTTCTCAACTTGTGTCCTATGTGCGACTCTTCGATTTCGAGTTCCGTTAGTTGACAGAAAGCATTTATTATGCCCCTCGAGTCAAGTTAGCATGAACGCTCGAGCGTTGGTCGGAAAGCCACGCACTTGGTGAGACGGTCCGTGCGACCGCCCTTCCAGGGCCGTAGCGGGCTGTTCGCCGGTGTGTGTCTTTCCATGAACGACGCCGAACTCCTCCGTCGAGAACTGCGCGGTGCTCGCGAAGAACTGGTCCGCAAACGCGCACGACAGTCAGACGACCTGCCAACATCGGAGAGTCAACTTCCGTTGATGCCAGAGCGGGACGCGGCGTTCCTTCGTCTCGCCCTGATGAGCGTCGACGACCTCGAAACGCACATCGATCGACTCGAACGCGATCTCGCTGATCTCGAAGACGGTATCGATCGCCCGGATACGGAGCGCGAATAGACGCCTCGAACGCACATGAACCTCACCGACGGGTAGCCCGAGTACCGAGGAGGTACACTGTCAGTTCTCCACGAGTGAACTACCCTCCTAGTCGCTCACGGGTGAGGCCGTTCGTTCCTTGAGGGAAGGAGTTCCTAATTCGACAACGCGCTTTGTGAACCGCCTCGTCATCCTCGAGGCCCATCGTACTGTAGCGTGGGTGCTAGTCGTCTCGGCCATTGGTGTGGATCAGGGACTTGAGCCGCTCAGACACCGTCTTCGCGAAATCGCTTCACGGTCACGTCCACGTCGTCGAAATCGTCGTCAGCACCTGTGTAGGCTGTCGCCTCTTCCATCGCTGCTGTGGCTAGCGTAAAGGCGTCTCCGAGTGCGACGTTGTAGTCGCGCTTGTAATCGGCGGCTGATTCCCAGACGTCTTCGGCGGTAACGATATCGCACCAGTTTCGAATCCGAGTTACGTATGCTTGCGCTGTCTGTGGGTCGTCTCGTCCGCAGACGTACCGCACTTCGGTACACGTCACCGTGTTCACTGACCCCTTCAGCTGGCCGCCTTCCACGCGGTCAATAATCGCTTCGACGGCATCACTCCCAGGCTCGTCCCAGTAGTAGGCAATCAGCGGTTCCGCGTCGAATACGACGTGATCCATTAATTGTCTCGCTCGAGGCGTTGACTTCGCTCCTTGTCGGCCTTCCGCTCCTCACGAAGGATGGCCGTTCCGCACTCTGCCGTGGTTGCGGCTCCACGGAAGTCTTGGAGGCTGGGGAGGGGTTCAACGACAATCTCTCCTTGCTCGTTTTCGTGAATGCGAACCCTGCTTCCCGGTTCGATTCCATGCTTCTCCCGGAGCTCTTTGGGAATCGTCGCTTGGCCTTTCTGACTCAGGTTCACGATTCGGCCTTCGTCAGTTGTACTCATTATAGTATTACTATTCGATGTACTACCTTGAAGCTTTTCCCAGTCGCTCTGATAGAGATACGAGCGCATACCCCCGCCTTGCCGTGAGTGACGAGTGTTCCGACAGAGTGTCGGAACCGAGGAACGAACAGGCGGGGGTCGAGCGGACATCATAGTGTGACAACCCACTGTTCTATTGTAGTGCCGGATTTCCCACGGATTCACTTCCACTCCGGATGGCTGGGATATATATCTGCCACAACCAAAATCTTCGTACGGTGACGATGGGCGAACTCACGAAAACCCTCGAACTGAAGCTTGTGGACCCGAACCTCCATAAGCGACAGAAACTTCGTGAGACACGCGACGCCTATCAACGGGCGCTTCAGGCTGCCTTTGACACTGGTTGTGACACGCAGTCAGCAACCAACGATGTGGTTGTCGAGTACGACCTGAGCGGCTACGCGAAAAATGCCCTCAAGAAGTACGTCCCACAACTCTGTGGGAACAGTTACGACGCCAACGAGATCCACGACGACCACCCAGTGCGGTTCACAAACGAGGGCCTACAACTCGACCACCAGCCACAGAACGCTATCGAGTGGTACGCCAAAGTCCCGCACCACGAGGATTACCACCTCTGGATACCAGCACGCGCCAATCCCGACCAGCGGGATTGGCTTGAAGCGTTAAACGCAGGCGACGCCGAGATGGGTAAAAGTCGGCTGTTCGAGCGGGATGGAACGTGGTACCTCCACGTCACCGCAACCCGCGACGTGGAGGACAAATCTGAGGCGTCCGCCGACAAGCGGACGCCGATTGGTGTGGACATCGGTGAAGCGAGTCTCGTCACGGTGTGTCACCGCGACGGCTCTGGTTCTCCGGTTCGCCCCCGCCTGTGGGCCGACGACGGCAAATCCGTTCGTCGGCTCCGCAAAACCTACTTCACCGCCACAAGACGGCTTCAGAAGCGTGGAAGTGAGCGAATCGCAGACTCGTTCGGTGACGCACTGTGGAACCAGATTGACGATGTGTTCCACCGTGTGACCCGCGAGGTCGTGGAGTACGCCGAGTCCGTCGAGAACCCAGTGTTAGTGCTGGAAGACCTGAGGTACATCCGCGAGAACATGGACTATGGCGAGTACATGAATCGGCGGTTGCACGGGTGGGGCTTTGCGAAGCTCCACGCACAGATTCGCTACAAAGCCGCCGAGAAGGGGATTCCCGTCGAGACGGTGAATCCCCGGAACACGTCGAAGGCGTGTCACGCCTGCGGTGAACACGGCTACCGGCCACGACAGGCGACGTTTAGATGCTCGAACGGCGGCTGTTGGGTCGGTGAGTATCAAGCCGACGTGAACGGGGCGATAAACATTGCAGACCGCTACCGTAGTGGAGAGAGTCACCGCCAAAGCGACTGGGCTTCCGGTCAGAAGGCTGGTGCCGATGACTCGGCTACGGATGGGGCCTCTTTGACCGGGCCACAAGACAGCCAAGCCGATGCTGAAACCCAGCAGACGACGCTTGGAACGTATGCGTCTTGAAACCAACAGGCCGCTTCGCTCGGCCTGAAATCCCGTGGTGGGATTCCCGCGTCTTCAGGCGCGGGAGGAGGTCAAGACATAAAACGCAGGTGGGACCTCCGCAGTCTTGTGCGGGTGAGATCCCCCCAGCACTCGTTCAGTAGCCGAAGTCGTAGTCAGTGTCGCGAGCGCTGACGTAGTCGTCGTTGCCCGTTCGATCTGGCACGTAACACGGACCGTGACTTGGCCCGTTGAAAACGGGCGCCTCAATATCCAGCCCGCTTCGACGGTGAACGAGCAGCGGTAGTCGGTCACGCATGTTTTGGATGCGCGGTTCCCGCCGTGCGTGGAGCGTGCCACCCGGCGGCCGGCGTTCGGTGAGCGGCGGGAGCCGGTCCTTGAATAGATCCTGTTCGGTCATGATCCGCACGTCGAGGTGTTGTGCTAACTGCCATGCGCTCGCCGTGACGCGGCGGGCGACGGCGAGTACGGGCAGTGCTCGCGCGAGAGCGGCCCGGAGCGCGACGGCTTCGACAGCGTCCCGCTGGACCGGCGCTTGGTGCCAGTCTTTACACTCGACGACGAGGAAGTCGGTCGGCTCCCCACGCAGTCTGTCTCGGCGGGCGATCACGTCGGTTTCGAGCCCGAAACAGTACTCGTTGCGGGCCGTGGTGTACCCCCACCGATCGAGTGCGTCGGCCACCTGGGTTTCGAGCCACCGGCCGTTGGTTGGATCGTGATCTGGGTCTTCGCTGTCGGGCGTGCCGACCGTGTCGATGTCCGCCGTGAGATCGAGGGTGTTGTTACTCATTGGTTGGATCCTCAAGGGTGTCTGCGGCGGCTGCGCGCTCGGCTGCTTGTTCGAGTGCGGTCGCGACTGTTTGGGCTTCGCTCGGCGTGAGCACGGCGTAGGTGACTTCGTGATCATCACCGAAGCCGAGGAGGACACGCGAGCCCTCGGTGACTTCGGTGCGGTCGGTGCTAACCTGGATGGACCCATCTGTCGCTGTCGGGCGGTTGTATCTGATGACGGTCTCCAGATCGAGTGATTGGTCACTCATTGGTTGGTCCTCGTGGGCGAGCGCTGTGGCTGTTGGTGTGGCGTTGCGACTGCTGTCGTCGGGGAGGCTGTGGCTGCCATTGTCTCGTTGGCGTGGGTGTCTCGGCTGTCTGGTGGGTACTTGTCGGTGCGGTGCGACTGTGGGCATTCGTGGCGCAGATTCATCGGATACGTGGTGTGTGGGGTGGCCCCGTTTGGGGTGGTGATACGCAGCGTGGGTGGGGGGTGGTGGCATTCCCGCTTGGTCTCGATCGGGTGCTGTTGCCCGGTTGGTGGAAGCGGGCCGCGATGCGTCACCAGCGGCGTTGTCGTGCCCCTGTTTGGTGGGAGCCACGCCGTCACGGGTGGCGTTCGCGCGGTGCGCGTCGCTGTGGTCGTCCACCGGCGATGGCCATCTATCTGGACGGGACGAACGCGATCGAGTTCGCGAACGTCACTGAGTCGGCGATCATAGCTGCTCGCGGAGATGTCTGCGCGGTCGAGGAGCTCGCTGCGGCCGAGCTGCGTGTCGGCCCGCAGTAGGGCGGCGTACAGCTTCGTCGCCGTCGGGGTGAGATCCGGCCGAAAGCGCTCGGGTGGGAGCGTGGCCGCCGCGCGTTCGACCGCGGCAGGGGTTGGGTTGGGTAACTCGTTCAGCGCTCGCTGAAGGCTCACCACGACATCGTACGGACACGCACCGTGGGTGTCCGCCGGGCCAAACGAGCGGAGACAGAGCCGCACGAGCCGCTGGCGCTCGCGGGGTGTCCACTGTACATCGTGGGTCATTGCAACGTCGTCGATCACCCGCCGGATGGCGGGGTAGGTCGTCGCGTCTCGAACGGGGATCGCGAGGGTGGGTGCGTCTTCAGTGCCCTCAGCAATTGCCTCACGAACCGTCGTGAGTTCCTGTTCGAGGGTCGTGGTGATCTCGTCGTGAAGTGCGGTGATTGTCGGGCCCGCAAGCACCCACGACATCGTGAGATCGAGTTGGGCGTTGGGGTCGACGTCGTAGGGGAGCCGCCGGCACAGCTTTGCGGGGCGCTCTTCGAACAGCATCCGATACCCTGAATGGATCCCGTAGACAGACTGTTTGGGAACAGTCTTGCTGAGAAACTCACAGAGATTCTCGAGTCGGGTGGGGTTCCGCGCAACTGCGTCGGTATCCGGGAGTCTGATCGTAGCGGTGAGATCGATACCCGCCGCGTGGTACAGGTGGGTCGCCGACGCGACGAGCCCGTGGAGGGCTTCGAAGAGCTCGCTCCGAGCGGCCGTGTCGTCGCTGTCCGTAAGCGCCGCGAGCCGGGCAAGCTGCGTGTCACGAACCGTTTCGACGCGCTGTCGCCACGCCGTGTAGGTCGTTTCGTCCTCGCTGAACCACCCGACTTGATGGCCGCGACGAAGCGTTCGCCCCGGATCGCGGCCGGTGGCGCCGTCGTGGATCGCGGTGAAGTCGCGACCGACCCGTGAGGGGGTGAGGATCTTGCTCAGGGCTTTGTCGCTGAGTAAGGCAGCCGCGAGACGTCCCAACGTGACCAGGGGGCCACCCCACTGGCTGACCACGAGTGCCGTCTCGGCGTGGTGGCTGAGATAGGTGACCCGACCGTCGTCGAACGGGGCTGGCTGATCGTCGACGAGCGTGATGCCCGTCTCGTGGGCTGGAACGGTGAAGCGCCGGTGAACCGACTGCGTCTCGGGGGATTCCTCGGGGCCGGTCAGCCACTGGACGTAGTCGGCGTCGCCATCCGGGTCACCCGTCGCTGCGATCCATTCATCAATCCCGGTCGGGGTGGTTCCCGGCTGGCCCTCCCGGCGGGGAGACACTGTACTTGTAGCGTCGTGAGGGGTGTCAGTAAGACGGCCATCTAGCTGGCGCTGGTTCGGATGGATGAGTTCGTCGTTGGCGTCGAGACACTGGCTGACGGCCGTGTCGCCAAGCTCGGAGAGTGAGACCGTGTTGTGCTGTCCGCGACGGTCGACCGTGACGAGGCCACGATCTTCGAGATCGAGCACGTACCGGCTGACGGTTCCCGCCTCGATATCGATCGCGTGATCCTGTTCGAGATCGCGGTAGCTCCGCTCTTGTTCGGTGTCGAGATTCCCGAGGAGACGCCGTTTCCCCGGGGTGGTTGCGAGCCCGTTAAGCGCTGCCCACGCGGGGTGGGTGTCGTCCGTGGGCGCTGGTTGGCTTGGAGTGCGGCGGTGGTTTCGGTGGGACCGATCCCGGTCGCCAGTAAGACCGAGGTGGATCTCGCTCCACGCTGGGTACCGACGAGTCAGCTCACGCTGGAGCGCCGGCGACGCGACGACGCGCACGTCGAACCCGTCGGCGAGCACGGCGATCGCCGCGAGCGCTCGGACGCCAGTCCGTCGGTCTGTGAGGTCCGTCCACGTCTCTCCGTCGAGGAATAGTGTGAGCGTCTGTGGGTGATCGTCGAGTTCGCGGTGGAGTGCGACTGGTCCTTTCGCGAGCGCGCCAAGGTCACCGTTGACCGCCCCGCGTCCCGTCCCGACGGACTCGACCGTGTCGGTGAGGTCGACGTACCGTCGCCGGTGGTACGCAGAGAAAGTGTCTGGGTCTTCGTCGGCGTACGTGAGCGCAAGCGTCGCGATGGCGCGCGTGTAGCTGACCGCCTCGGCGGTGTCGTCACTCCACGTGTCCGTTGTGGTGTTCCACTTCGGAAGTGTCGTCGAGAGGATCGCTGCGCTGGCTCGAAACGGGTTCTCGGTGGTGGCGTGGCGGCGGACGGTTCGCTGACTCCGTGGACGGAGCTTCGTGAGCAGCTCCGGTATCCACTCGGTCAGCCGCGGGGAGACCGCTGTACAGACGATCCCGGCAGCGGAGGCGTTCGAGTCGCTGGCGATGAGTCGCACCCCGCGCTCAGGGGCCGCTGGGTGGCGTGTCGTCACCAGCGATCACCGTACCGTCTGTCGCCGGCGATACTGGTGAGCCTCTGGCGGCAACCCATTACCGAGGCGCGGATCTATCCCGGTGATCCACATCACTCGCCTCGCTCCGGATATCCGCCGTCCGATCGAGCGCGTTCCCGAACCGCGATCAGGAGCGGCGTCGGGTCCCGCTGTCTCGTCTGTTCGGGCTCGCGTTCTGTTGGAGCGTCCGGATGGACGTGTGGGTCGGCCGTCGTCGTCGGACTCGTGACGACGACAGTCGGGTCGAGCAGGACGTACGCTGTCGACTGGGTACGGGCGTCCGCACACGTTCCGATATGGCCGGTGACGACGTGTTCGCGAACGCCGCGCGTGAAGACGGTCGGATGCGTATGGCAATCGCCCTCGCACATGATGTAGCCGATCTCGTACGTCGGTTCGCCCGCCGCCCGGTAGGCGTAGGCGGTGATATCGTCGCCCTCACGGACGGTCTGTCCGCAAACCTGACACGCGAGATACTCCGTGTTGAGGGGGATGCGTGCGAGTCGGCGGGTGTCTCCAATCAGCGAATGGTTGCCGGCCATCAGCTGTGCCCCTCTTCAGTAGTGTCACCACGATGGCCGGCTTGCCATGCTTGGCGGGCGGACAGCGCGCGGCGACCGTGTTCGGTGAGGCGGTACTCGGTGGTCCGCTCATGATGTGTCCGCTTGGCGATAAGATCAGACTCGACGAGCGCATCAAGAGTCTGGGTGAGGCGGCCGTGGTCGAGATCCTCGCCGTAGTAGTCGTTGAGTTCTGTTTTTACTGAGCGTCCATTGTGAGTGTCATCGTGTGAGAGCGCCCACAAGAGGTCGCGCTGGAACGCGGTACAGTTCGCAAGGTCGTTGACGACGGTGTCTTCGTTCATGCGTCGCCCTCCGCGCAGTTGCGACAGACAGCAACGCCGCGCTGGGCGTCGACGCCCTCAGCCGGCGCTGAACAGAGTGCGCAGGTGCCGTCGGTGTACTTGCTCGATTCGTCGGTCGTCTCGCAGGGCTTAAGCCCTACAGTTGCCAGCATTAGCATGGTTCTGTGATACGGCACAGAACCCGTCCCGGCTGGGTGCTCCAACACCGCAGCCGGGGGTTCTACACTTTCTCGCGAGCCAAGGGTTCGTCACTCGGGCTCTGTGGATACACTATGTATAGCTAATAACTTATAGTT
>NZ_NEDJ01000044.1 GCF_002114285.1 Halorubrum ezzemoulense DSM 17463 | reverse complement strand
GCGCCTCGTGTGTTCGTCTCGCATACAGTGTTCGACACCGGACACCACCATGAAGGGCCGAGTTAAGATGTTAACAGACCGCGGGGTGTCGAGAGAATACGCCGAAAACGGGCGCCGAAACCGCGGTTTCCGAACGACGAGCCGTCGGTCCGACGACCGCGGCGCCTCGGTCGTGTCGCCGCGTCCCCGGTCTACTCCAGCCCGTCGAGCGCGGCGACGACGCTGCGGAGCAACTTCTTCTCGCCGCGGCGCATGTTCTTCGAGACGGCCGCGGTCGAGACGTCGAACTCGTCCGCGAGCGTCGACAGCGTCGCCTCGCGGGGCGACTCGAAGTAGCCCGCGTCGGCGGCCGTCTCGATGGTCTCGCGCTCGACGTCGGTCAGGTCGCGGCACGCGTCCAGCATCGTCGAGGCCGCGTTCGCGTTCCGCATCGTGTCGAACAGCGCCTCCATCGAGAGCTCGGACCGGTCCTCGACGACGAACTCGTTGCCCTTCTCTAAGTCGTGGAGCGCCGCTTCCGTCGTCGCCTCGTCGTCGAACCCGACCTGCCAGCGCTCTGACCCGTCCTCGATCAGGAACGGGCCCGTGATGTAGCCGCCGTGGTCGGTTATCGTCGACATCGCGTTCGTCTCCTCGATGACGGTCCGGATGATCGCCGTCCCGTCCTGCTTCGAGAACAGCCGGTACTCGGCCATATTCTCGTGGTCGCGGAGGGCGGTGAGCCCCTCGCCGAGCTCGTAGCGGTCCGGCGACTCGACGAGCAGCCGCGTCTCCAGCTGCTCCGCCGCGGTGTCCAGCTGCCAGTGCATAGCGGAGAAGGAGACGTCGTGGTCCGCGGAGGTGTCGATGAACGGGCAGTCGAACTGCTCCATATCCATCGTGACGTCGAGCATGACACGACCTTATCCCCCGCGTATATAACGGTTGTTCCTGTGGAACGCTCGGTGAAGACTCAAAACCTTGTCTGGCACGTCATAACAGCCGTCGCCCCCGGTGTCTCGGTCGACCTCGTCACTGCGTACGCGCGACCCCTCGCAGACGCAGATTGCGCCCGAGGAGCCTGAAACGCTGTTTGATCGCAACCCCTCTGTCACCGATCGGGTCGCCGACCGACCGATCGTCTTCGAGACACGTCGGGCGAACACGGACAGTCGGGGCCCCACAGCCGATGCGCGAGGGTGTGAACGCCTTCCTTGAGGCGCTTGGCATCAGCTTCCGACGGGACGCACGAAGCCGCGGTCCACGGATCAACAAGCTCGACGGTCAACTTGATCGCGAGCAGAAGCCCCGCGGCGAGTACTACGATGATTCCTGAACGACCGGGTAGGTCGTGATCAGGGGGTACTGACAGTGTAGCTCGCCCGATACAGTGTCCCGTCGTAGACGACCATTGCCTCACTACCCGACAGGTCAACGAGATCAACCGATTCGCGGTCGCTATCAGAGGCGAACAGGCGCACAACGAGCGTCCGGTACGCCGATGACGCGTCGTCGATCGGCTGATCGTGGCCGTACTCTTGATCGATTGCCGCCTGAAGAATATCGTGTTGGCGGTCGGTGAGTGTCGACGCTTCGAGTTTTACGGCGTCCGTCCGAGACCGCGCAAGGACATCGGATACATAGGCCTCTTCTGAGGTGGCGACCGTCGAGCCTTCGAGTCTGTAGCTGTGTAAGCGCGTCTCGGTCGCCTCGCCGGTAACCGAGAGCCGGAGCTGTCCGTCTCCGTAGTGGACGGTATCATACTCGGGAGTCGGAACGACCAGCGACTCCGTTGGTCCGCTTGGTGTCGCCGGATAGACCAGTCCCCCATCGCCGGAGACGCGTCCCTCGGTCCGGGAGAGTCTCCGCCAGAGTTCGTTTATGAGACCGGTTCGGAGGGCGCTTCGATCAACCGCCGGGAGGGCATCGAAAGAGACCGTCTCATCGTCGTCGACCGAGGTCGTCGCCGGGACTGTCGCCTCGAATTCGATCGGATAGGCCATCGCCGGCGTATGCCCCGTCGTTTCGTGAGTGAGTTCGTAGAACGCTCCGTCCTGCTGGACGATCTCTCCTTTGGCAACCAGCGTGTCGGCAGCGGTATAGGACGCCGATCCGTCGTCGAGTACACGCCGAACAAGGGTGTGTCCGTACGGGCCGAGCGCACGAACTGTCACCGGCGTGGTGGTCCGCTCGGCGACGGTCGAGGGGGTCTGGGCGCGCAATGACAGCGATCCGATCTTGTCGTGCGCGGGCCCGAATATCGGTCTCACACACCCCGCGGTCGCGATGAGTCCGCTGGTCGCAAGGAGGGCACGACGTGTGGAGGCCATACACCGGTTGTCTACTCCGCGTTTCAAAAAAAATTGTTACTGCTCACTCCGAGCGCGGCGCTCTCCGCCCGCCAGCCCCGCTCCGAGCCGATCTCCTCGCCTCGCCTACTCGCCGAACCGCTCTTTCAGCGCCGCGCGGTCGATCTTCGACGGGCCGGAGGTCGGCATCTCGTCGACGAACGCCAGCGCCTTCGGGACCGCGTACCGGGCGACCCGCGAGGCGAGGTGCGACTCCACGTCGTCGAGCGAGAGCGACTCGTCGCCGACGAGTATCGCCTTCCCGACCGTCCCCCAGCGCTCGCTCGGAACGCCGATCACGACCGCCTCCTCGATCCGCGGGTGGTCGGTGAGCGCGTCCTCGACGCGGGGCGGGTAGACGTTCTCGCCGCCCGAGACGAACATGTTCTTCTTGCGCCCCTCGATGTGGTAGTAGCCGTCCTCGTCGACGCGCGCGAGGTCGCCGGTCGACACCCAGTCGCCGAACGTCTCGGCCGTCTCCTCCGGTTCGTCCCAGTATCGGTCCGCGGCGGCCGGCCCGGCGAGCTCCAGTTCGCCGACGGTGCCGTCGGGCACGGGACCGTCCTCGTCGACGACGCGCGCGTCGACCGCGAGCGCCGGGACGCCGACGCTCCCGGTCTTCTCCGGCGGGAAGTCGTCGGGCATCGCGAAGTTGTTCGGTCCGCATTCGGTGAGGCCGTACCCCTGCGATATCTCGACGCCGCGGTCCCGCCACGCGGCGATGACGCTCTCGCGGCAAGGGCCCCCGCCGCTCTTCACGAAGCGGAGCGAGGAGAGGTCTGTGGCGTCCCACTCGTCGTGGCGGGCCATCATCCGCAACACCGCCGGGACCGCGACGAGCGTCGTCGCCGACTCGCGCTCGACGTCGCGCAGGACGCGGCCGGGGTCGACCTCCGGGCTCAGGAGGATCCGCCCGCCCATCTGGAAGAAGGGGACCGTCAGCACGTTCCAGCCGCCGGTGTGGAACATCGGGAACACCATCGGCGTCACGTCGTCCTCGCGGAGCCCCCACGCGGTGATCGTGTTGAACGCGTTCCAGCGGATCGCGCCGTGACTGATGACCGTCTCCTTCGGCGTGCCCGTCGAGCCCCCGGTGTGTAAGAGGAGGTGCGGGTCCGCGAGCGACACGTCGGCGGTTTCGACGGGCGAGCCGTCCCCGGGCAGATCCCGCGTGTACGGGCGCCACGCGTCGTCGCCGTCGGTCGGGATCGAGCGGACCGCGGGCTCGACGTCCGCCCGCTCTAACGCGTCGATGACGTCGCCGCCGAACGGGGCCTCGACGAGGAGCAACTCGGGGTCGACGGTGCCCAACACCGCGGCGAGGTCGCGCTCCGCGAGGCGGTGGGAGAGCGGCGCCAGCACCGACCCGGTCTTCCCGGTCGCGAAGTACAGGTCGACGAGCTCGACGCGGTTCCGGGAGACGACGGCGACGCGGTCGCCCGCCTCGACGCCGGCGTCGCGGAGGAAGCGCGCGGTCCGGTTGGCGCGCTCGTCCAGCTCCGCGTAGGTGTACTCGGCGTTCGCGGCCGTGTCGGTGACGGCGACGCGGTCCGGCGAGAGCCGTGCGCGGCGGGCCGACAGCGAGCCGACCCAGTCGTACCCCCGGTCGCCGTGCGGGTGCGGTCGCGGGTCGGACTCGGCGCCGACCTCCTCCGTACGGTCGTCTCCCCGCGGATCGTTTCCGGTCGCCATCTCAGGCGACCCCGCCGAGGAAGGCCCGGATTCGGTCGTTGACGCGCTCGCGCTCCTCGACGAAGAAGAGGTGCGGCCCGCCGTCGAACAGGTCGACCTCCGCGTGCGGGAGACGCTCGGCGAGCAGCTCCGCGTTCTCGACCGGCAGCACGCGGTCCGCCGTCCCGTGGAGGACGAGCGCCGGGACGGACAGGTCGCCGATCCGGTCGCTCGCGTCGAACGCCGCCACCGCGGCCGCCTGCGCCTCGCGGCCGGTCGGGGTCGCGTCGCCCGTCAGCCGCCAGTCGACGATCCGGTCGACGAGTTCGGGCTCGCGGTCGTAGAAGCCGTCGGAGACCGCCGGCTCCATCAGGTAGCGGATCCGTTCGCGGGCGTCGGCGTCCTCGGGCGCGGAGAAGATGTGCTCTTGCACCTCGGGCGGGGTCGGTGCCGCGTCGTCGCCCCCGGGAGAGGTACACAGCAGCGTCAGCGAGGCGACCCGGTCGTCGGAGAGGGCCAACTCCTGCGCGATCATCCCGCCCATCGACGCGCCGCAGACGTGGGCCGCCTCTACGCCGCGGTCGTCGAGGACCGCGGCCGCGTCGGCCGCCATCTCGGCGACGGTGTACGGCCCGTCCGGCACGTCCGAGTCTCCGGTCCCGCGGTTGTCCGGCCGGAGCACCTCGTAGTCGTCGGCCAGCGCCTCGGCGAGCCACCGCCACATCCACCGGCCGTACCCGAGCCCTTCGAGCAGCAGCACGGTCGGTTCCCCGGGATCCCCGTCGACGGCGTAGTCTATCGTCACGCCGTCCCGTGTCACGGTTGGCATACTCGGATCGACCACGCCGTCCCTCATCAACCCGGGCGTTAACGTTTCAACCGTCTCCCGGTCGGACCGGCGCGAGCGACGCGGTACACACTCAAGTCCCTCCCGGGCGACCGCCCCGCATGGACGACGCCGCCTTCCTCTTCGTCTCGGCCGACGCCGCGCTGATCGCCGATCTGGCGTGGCAGGTTCACCGCGAGGGCCACGACGTGAAGTACTACGTCGAGGCCGAAAGCGACCAGTAGATCGGCGACGGGTTCGTCCCGAAGACTGACGACTGGCGCGCCGAGGTCGACTGGGCCGACGTGACCGTCTTCGACGACATCTGGGTCGGTTCCGGCGTCGGTACGTGCGAACCCGCCTATAGTAGTCGGTAGAACTTTTTACTCAGAGATATATGCTGCCTGTAATGGATCACCTCAACGAGGTCTCCGTCGAAGAACTCCAAGAGGCGCTTGACAATGTTGATGGAAACAAGCCGACTCAACGGCTGTTAGCTGCGATCGCGTACAAAAACGGCGTCACGCAAACCGAACTTGCCGAGTGGTACGACACAGAGCGAAAAACGATCTATAACTGGCTTAACCGACTCGATACCGACGAACCGCTTGAACAAGCTGTTACAGATGCTTACCGATCTGGTCGAAGACGAAAACTCTCAGAAAAACAGCAACAAGAGTTTGAACAAACAGTCCACGAATCACCCGAAGAGATCGGCGTTGACGCGCCGGCGTGGACGCCGGCGCTCGCACAAGAATATCTTGAAGAAACGTACGGCGTCGACTACTCAATCCCAAGCTGCCGGCGGTTGTTGAAAGAAGCGGGATTGAGTTATCAAAAACCACGCCGTTCAGCGTCTGAATCCGACGAAGATGAGCAACATGAGTTTTACGACGAGATCAAAAAAAGCGGCGGGAAATGGACGCCACAGTAGTCTGTATCGATCAAACCAAAAAATCGGTCCAAGTCGAGCCGCGTGCCGCGTGGTTTCCGCGCGGCACGCGGCCTTCTGTCGAATTATCTGGTCAACGGGACTGGACGTGTCTGCTGGGCGCGATCACCGAAAACGGTGATCGCTTCTTCTCTCGATTTACAGAGTACATTACCGCTGATCACGCAAAACATTTCATTTTAGCACTATGTGAAGAATTTGAAGATGATTTGATTGTCGTTCTCGATGGAGCACCGTATTTTCAGGCATCGGCCGTCACGGACCTCGCGGCCCGTGACGACCTCGCCTTTGTGACGCTCCCATCATATTCGCCGGAACTGAATCCTGTCGAGGAATGCTGGAGACAGCTCCAAGCAGCTCTCAGCAACCGCTTTTTCGACTCACTCGACGAACTTACAACAGCGATCGACAGTGCTCTTGATCAACTCTCGATTCCAAAAGTGAGTAATTATTTCTAGCAACTACTATAGGAACGACGCGAACAGGGGGAGGCCGTCGTCGGCGGGACGCCGAACACCGACCGCCTCGAAGAGGACCGCGGCTACGCGACGGAGGTGCTCGAAGACCACGGCGTCAACACGGTCGAACACCACGTGTTCCGCGAGTTCGACGCCGGTATCCAGCAGGTCCAACGGAACCCCGGATCTTACGCGATCAAACCGCTCGGCGAGGTACAAAACGTCAAGCGCCTGCTGTACGTCGGCGACGAGGACGACGGGGGCGACGTGGTCGACGTCCTCCGCGCGTACAAGGAGGCGTGGGGGCACCGGATGTAGGGGTTCTAGCTCCAGCGGAAGGTCGAGGGCGTCGAGGTGGCGATCTGCGGCTTCTTCGACGGGAGCGAGTTTGTCGACCGCGTCAACTTCAACTTCGAGCACAAGAAGCTGTTCCCGGGGAACATCGGGCCCTCGACCGACGAGATGGGGGCCTCGATGTTCTGGGCGGGACGGAACAGGCTCTTTCGAGAGACGTTCGGGAAGCTCGAAGGGTGGCTCGCCGACGAGGGGTACGTCGGGAGCATCGACATCAACTGTATCGTCAACGAGACGGGGATCTACCCGCTGGAGTTCACGCCGCGGTTCGGATACCCGACGATCGCCCTCCAGGAGGAGTCGATCGAGTCGTCGACGGCCGAGTTCTTCCACGACCTCGCGCACGGCGACAAGCCCGAGCCCGACCTCCACGACGGCTACCAGATCGCCGTGCGAGTCGTGCTGCCGCCGTTCCCGTTCGACGACGAGCAGACGTACGACGAGAACTCGCGGAACGCCGCCGTCGTCTTCGACGCCGCGGACAGAGCGGGGATCCACATCGAGGACACGAAGCGGGTCGACGGCCAGTGGCGTGTCGCCGGCGAGAGCGGGATGCCGATCGTCGTCACCGGGAAAGGAGAGACGATGGGGGCGGCGCGCAAACGGGCGTACGGGCGCATCGACGACGTCGTGATGCCGAAATGTACTACCGCGACGACATCGGCGAGCGCTGGATCGACGGCGACGGCGACCGGCTTCAGGCGTGGGGGTACCTCGGCCCGTGACGCGCGGGTCGGTCCGACCGGCGCCCGAGACGGGGCCGCGAGGCTCCACGAGTTTTTAACGGTCCGGCGCAACTACACGTGGTATGCCGAAGTACTCGACGGGCGGCGGCGGCGGCGGCGACGACGGCGACGCGTGCGAGCTCTGCGGGCGCGAGACCGCGGACCTCCGCAAGGCGACGGTCGCCGGCGCCAAGCTGCTCGTGTGTTCGAACTGCCGCCCCCACGACGACGCCGGCAACGCCCCCAGCGACCGCGGCGGTCCGAGCGGCGGGTCGCGGGGCGGGAGCCCCGGCGGCGCCGGCTCCGAGTCGCAGCCGACGGAGAGCCGGAACAAGGAGCTCGCCCGGAAACAGGCGAAGATGTACGACTCCGCGACCGGCGACTCGAAGCGCTGGGAGGAGGAGGGGACGAGCTACGAGTCGGACCGGCTGCCGTACCTCGTCTCCGGCTACGGGGACGTCGTCACCGAGGCGCGGCAGGACGCCGGGCTGACGGTCGAGGAGGTCGCGGCCGAGTTGGAAGTCGACGAGGACGACCTCCTCGCGGTCGAGGACGGCCGGGCCGCGACCGCCAACGTCGGCGGCTCTGTCGTGCGCGCGCTCGAAGAGCGATTCGGGATCGACGTCGTCGACGAGTGACTCTGACCGAGACGCGCGGATGAAGGCGATCAAAGACAGCGTCCACGGGCACGTCCGGCTCGGCGACCTCGCCGCCGAGCTGGTCGACACCCCCGCGTTCCAGCGGCTGCGACACATCAAGCAGCTCTCCACGGTCCGGCTCGTCTACCCCTCCGCAAACCACACGCGGTTCGAACACAGCCTCGGCGTCTACCACCTCGCGGGCCGCGCGGTCGATGGACTCGGCGTCGACGGCGACACCGCCGCGCACGTCCGCGCCGCGGCGATGCTCCACGACGTGGGACACGGCCCGTACGGGCACCAGACCGAGGGGATCATCCGGCGCGCGACCGGCCGCGACCACGACGACGTGGGGTGGCTGCTCACCGACGCCGACCGCGAGGTCTGTCAGGTCCTCGAACGCAACGGGCTCGACCCTGAGCGCGTCGCCGGCCTCATCGACGGCGCGGGCGCGCTCGGCCCCCTCGTCTCGGGCGAGCTCGACGTGGACCGCATGGACTACCTCGTGCGCGACGCCCACCACACGGGCGTCCCGTACGGCACCGTCGACACCGGCCGGCTCGTCACGGAGCTCCGGCTGGTCGGCGGGGACGGGGCCGGCGGGTCGGCCGACCTCGTCTCGGATCCGGGCCACGCTGTCGACCTCGTCTTGGACGAGGGGAACGTTGCGACCGCGGAGAGTTTGCTCGTCGCGCGCTCGCTGATGAACGCCGTCGTCTACCGCCACCACGTCTCCCGCGTGGCGGGCGCGATGCTGGAGCGCGCCTGCGAGCGCTACCTCGGCCGGACCGACACCGACGCGGCGGCGTTCCGCCGGATGGCGGACCACGACCTCCTCGTCGAACTCCGCGAGCGCGTGCCGGCGCTCGGCGAGCGCATCGAGCGGCGCGACCTCTACAAGCGGGCGGTGTGGGCGGGGATCGACGAAGTGCCGGCTGGCACGGTCGACGCGGGGCGCGCCGAGGAGCGGACCGCCGAACGCGAGATCGCGGACGCCGCGGGGGTCGACCGCGACGCGGTGATCGTGGACATTCCCTCGCGACCGACCCTCAAGGAGTCCGGCTCCGCCGTCGTCGTCGACGGCGTCCCGCAGCGGTTGGAGGACGCCTCCGAACTCGTCACCGGGCTCCGCGCCGCCGAGCGCCGCCGCTGGACGCTCGGCGTCTACTGTCCCGCGGAACGCGTCGACCCGGTCGCGACCGCGGCGCGGGAAGTCTTGGGACTGCGCGCGACGGAGCGGCCCGCTCCCTGACCCCCGCCGACGGCGACGCCCCGGGGCTCGGGCGCCGCGGCGTGCTCTCGCTTCCGCCGCGACCGCGCGCTCAGTTTCGCCGCCCCTGATCGCACACCGCGGGCGTCACTCCTCGTTCGGTCCCGGAACCGCCAACACGGGTCGGTCGGCGTTCAACACGAGCGCCTGCGTCGTGCTGCCGAAGACCACCTTGCCGGCCGGACTCCGCTTGCGCCCGGACACGCAGATGAGGTCTGCGTCGATGTCGGTCGCGGCCGCGAGGATCTCCTCGCCCGGATCGCCGCTGGCCTCGTAGTGGACGCAGTTCACGCCGGCGTCCTCCAGAATCTCCCGGGCGCGCCGCACGGTCCCGATCTGGTGGACCGACGCGCCTTCCGGGTTGTCTCGGAACACGTGACAGAGGTGCGCGGTCACCTCGTCGGGATCGCCCGGGAGGTCGATCACCGCCTCGGCCTGTGCGATCGCTCGCGGCTCGTCGTCGAGTCCGATGCCGAGCAACACGTCGTACATACGCGACACTTCGCACGGTCGCCTCATAAACCGTGCCACGGATTCGCGGCTGACGGGAGCCGACCGGCGGCTTCCGGCGCCGCCGCGGCGGGAGCGACACTCACAGCCTTTTACCGGTTGCCGCCGAAGCCGGACGCATGATCACGGTCAAGGACACCGTCCACGACCACATCGAGATCGACGGTGTCGCCGCGGACCTCGTCGACACCCCCGCCCTCCAGCGGCTCCGCCACGTCAAACAGCTCGGCACGGTCCAGCTCGTCTACCCCTCCGCGAACCACACGCGGTTCGAACACAGCCTCGGCGTCTACCACCTCGCGAGCCGCGCGCTCGACCACCTCGGGATCGAGGGGAAGCGCGCCGACCGCATCGAGGCGGCGGCGATGCTCCACGACGTGGGGCACGGCCCGTTCAGCCACAACCTCGAATCGCTCACCCACCGCCGGACCGGGAAGTACCACGGCGACGTCGACGAGCTGCTCGCGACCGGCGCGGTCGGCGAGGTGCTGCGCGACCACGACCTCGACCCGGACCGGATCGCCGACATCGTCGCCGGCGAGGGGCCCTACGCCGGGCTCGTCTCGGGCGAGCTCGACGTGGACCGCATGGACTACCTCGTGCGCGACGCCTACCACACCGGCGTCCCGTACGGCACGATCGACACCGAGCGGTTCGTCCGTGAGCTGACGTTCGTCGAGCGCGGCGAGGTCGCGGACGGCGGGGAGAGCGCCGCCACCGACGGCGACACCCCGGACCGCCGCGGCCCGGAGCTCGTCTTGGACGAGGGGAACGTCCAGACCGCCGAGAGCCTGCTCCTCGCCCGCGCGCTGATGAACCCGGTCGTCTACACCCATCACGTCGCGCGGATATCGAAGGCGATGCTGCGTCGGGCCGCGAGCGAACTCCTCGACGCGACCGCGACGACGGCGGCCGAGCTGCGCCGGATGGACGACCACGACTTCCTCGCCGCGATCCGCGACTGCCCGGGGACCGCGGAGCTCTCCCGGCGGTACGACGAGCGCGACCTGTACAAGCTGGCGGTGTGGGCCGAGTACGACGACGTGCCGGAGCGGGTCCACGAGGCGGACAGCGCGGCCGAGACGGCGCTCGAACGCGAGATCGCCGCGGAGGCGGGCGTCGCCCGCGACCACGTGATCCTCGACGTGCCCCCCGAGCCGACAATGCGGGAGTCGACCGCTCGCGTCACCGTCAACGGCGAGATCCGGCGGCTGGAGCGCCAGTCGCCGCTCGTCTCCGCGCTCCGGACCGCCCAGCGCAACCAGTGGCGCCTCGGGGTGTACGCCCCGGCACCGGCCACCGACCGCGTCGGCCGCGCGGCCGCGGACGTGCTCGGCCTCGACCCGGACGGGCTCGTGACCGAGGTGCGCGGCGCGATGCCGACGACGCTCGACGAGTTCGAGTGAGGTTTATGCCGTCGCCGACCGATCCGCCGGCGTGACCGACGACCACCGCGAGAACCGCCGGCTCTGGAACGAGTGGAGCGACGCGTTCCAGGCGCTGTGGAACGCCGACACGGACGAGTCCGGAGTTCCGCCGGTCCCGACGCCCTTCGACCCGGACAGCCACGCGGCGGCCGGCTCGGAGTTCCCGCCGCCGATAGCGGGCGCGGACGTCGTCGAACTCGGCTGCGGCGGCGGCCAGGGGAGCGTGGGGACGGCGCTGGCGGGCGCCGACCGCGTGGTCGGCGTCGACATCGCCGAGGGGCAGCTCGATCACGCGCGCCGGCTCCGCGACTACTACGGCGTCGACGCCCGGTTCCTCCAGGGTGACGTGACCCGGATCCCGCTCGCAGACGACGCGTTCGACGCGGCGTTCTCCGAGGCGGCGTTCCAACTCGTCGCGGACCTCGACGCCGCGGTGCGCGAGGCGCGTCGCGTCCTCCGGCCGGGCGGCGCGTTCTACCTGTCGGTGATGCACCCGTTCCGGGAGCTGATCGACCCGGAAACCGGAACGATCGACAGGGGGTATCACGCGCCGCCGCGGCGGGAGATCGAGATCGACGAGTCGTACGATGCCGACCTCGTCGCCTTCGACCGGTCGGTCTCCGAGCTCCACCGCGCCCTCGTTGACGCGGGGTTCGACGTCGAGCGTGTCGTGGAGCCGGAGCCCGCGGGCGGCGAGACGACGAGCGAGGGCGACGCCGCGTCGGCCGCCGAGCCACGGGCGCTCCTCCCGGACACGCTCGGGTTCTGGGCGCGGCTCGACGCGCCCTGACGCCCCTGCTCGGAGGTGCCGCCGCTCGGTGCCGCTCCCACGACGTTTTCCCCGCGGCGCGACGAGCCTCCGGTATGTATCTTGAAGGGACGATCCTCGTCGGCCCCAACTTCGAGCCGGTCGAGGGCCGGGTCGTCGTCGCGGACGGCGAGGTCGTCCGGGTCGAGGAGGCGACCGTCGAGAGCGACGACGTGATCCTCCCGGCGTTCGTCAACGCGCACACCCACATCGGCGACTCGATCGCCAAGGAGGCGGGCGCGGGCCTCTCGCTCGACGAGCTGGTCGTGCCGCCGGACGGGCTGAAACACCGGCTCCTCCGGGCGGCCGACCGCGGGCAGAAGGTGGCCGCGATGGCGCGCACGCTGCGGTACATGGAGTCGACCGGCACGGGGACGTTCCTCGAGTTCCGCGAGGGGGGCGTCGACGGCGTCGCCGCGCTCCGCGACGCGGTCGCCGGAGCGGGCGTTCCGTTCGGCGAGCGGGCGATCGACCCGGTGGTCTTCGGGCGCGACGACCCCGACGTGCTCTCCGTCGCTGACGGGTACGGCGCCTCCGGCGCCCGCGACGCCGACTTCGACGCGGTCCGGACGGCGACGCGGGACGCAGGCAAGCCCTTCGGGATCCACACCGGGGAGCGCGACGCCGACGACATCAACGCCGCGATGGACTTAGCGCCCGACTTCCTCGTCCACATGGTCCACGCCGAGCCGATCCACCTCGAACGGCTCGACGACCGCGGGACGCCGGTCGTCGTCTGCCCCCGGTCGAACCTCGTCACCAACGTCGGCGTGCCGCCGATCCGCGAGCTGAGTGAGCGAACGACCGTCGCCCTCGGCACGGACAACGTGATGACCGACTCGCCCTCGATGTTCCGCGAGATGGAGTTCGCGGCGAAGCTGTCCGACCTCCCGGCCCGAGCGATACTGCGCATGGCGACGGCCAACGGCGCGGAGATAGCCGGGGTGGACCGCGGCGTGATAGAGCCCGGTGCCGACGCCGACCTGCTCGTCCTCGACGGCGACTCCGACAACCTCAGCGGCGCGCGCGACCTCGTCCGCGCGGTCGTCAGGCGGGCCGGACAGGCAGACGTCTCGCGGGTCGTCATCGGCGGCAGGCAGGTCGTCCCCCGCGACGACTGAATCGCGCTCTCGCGTTCCGCCGCGACTCCTCGCTCGCTCCGCTCCCGGTCCGATTCCGCACCGCGCCGACGGGATGAAATGGCTTCCGAGCGTACGACCGCGTGATGACGACGCTCTCGTTGCTCGCCGGACTCGCGCTTGGACCGATCGTCGGTCTCGTCGCGACGCTCGCGATGGATCAGGTGATGCCTCGGCTCCCCGAGGGGACGACGGCCCCGAAGGTCGCCGCCGGCGTGCTCACGGACACGCCGGTCGACGACGCGCCCGAGCGGCTGGCGACGTGGGTCCACTACGTCGCCGGCGGCGGCTCCGGCCTGCTGTTCGTCGGGCTGGCGGCCACGACCGGGTCGCTGCTCGGTCTCGGTCCCCTCGTGGCCGTCGCGGTCGCCGGGGTCGTCCAGCTCGCGCTGATGGTCGGCTTCTTCGCGCTCGTCCCGCTGCCGCGCGCGTCGGGGCTCCCGCGTCAGCGGCTCGGTCGGGTCCGGCGCGACTGGGCCGTCTCCGCGGCGGCGTACGTCGTCGTCGCCGCCGCGATCGTCGGGGTCGCGACCGGGATCTGAGCGGCGGTCGCCGGCGGTGACGCGGCGGCCGCGTCCCGGGAGAGAAACGGTTTAGTCGCTGGCTCCGGCCGGATCGGGTATGCACGCAATCACTCGATCCGGGTGGATCGAGGTCATCTCGGGGTCGATGTTCTCGGGCAAGACGGAGGAGCTGCTCCGCCGGCTCCGGCGGTCCGAGATCGCCGGCCAGTCGGTCGCCGTCTACACGCCCGCGATCGACGACCGCTACGGCGAGGCGACGATCGGGAGCCACACGGGCCGGCAGTGGGAGGCGACCGTCGTCGACAACGAGGGGGACGGGCCGCTCGACATCCTCGACGACGACCCCGCCGAGGTCGTCGCGATCGACGAGGCGAACTTCTTCTCGGACGCGCTCGTCGAGGTCTGTAACGCCCTCGCGGACCGCGGGAGCCGCGTGATCGTCTCGGGCACCGACCAGACGTTCCGCGGCGAGCCGTTCGAGCCGCTCCCGCAGCTCATGGCGACCGCCGAGTACGTCGACAAGCTCCAGGCCATCTGCTCGGTCTGCGGCGAGCCCGCCTCTCGGAACCAGCGGCTCATCGAGGGGGAGCCCGCCCACGTCGACGACCCGACGATACTCGTCGGCGCCGAGGAGTCCTACGAGGCGCGGTGCCGCGACTGTCACGTCCTCCTGACCGGCGACCGCCCCGACGCGGAGCGACCGTTCGACAGCCCGGAGGCGGACTCCGCGAACGACTGAGCCGGTCCCGCGACGCCGCCCCTCGACGGTGGGGACGAACCGCGGCTCAGTCGGGCCCGTTCGCCAGCCGATAGGCCCAGAGGTGGCCGCCGCCGTCCGGCAGATCGCTCGGTCGGTACGTCCGAATCAGCGCGGTTCCGTCGGCGAGCGCCAGCCGCTCGTCGTCGACCGGCTGCCGGGCGTCGACGATCCGCTCGATCCCGTCGACGAACCCCGCCGGATCGGCGAACCGCCTGCTCAGTTGGACGGCGAGTTCCCGGCAGTCGCGCCCGGCGGCGGCCTCCGGGTCGCCGTCGATGTCAAACAGCTCGTACACCCGCTCGTTCGCGCGTATCACGCGCCTGTCCCCGTCCTCGACGAGCATCCCGACGGGGAGCGCGTCCAGCGCGGTCGACAGGACGGCGTTCGTCCGCTCGATCTCGCGCTTCCGGGCCTCCGCCTCGGTGACGTCCTCGAACTGTGAGAAGACGCCGATCACCGCTCCGTCCTCGTCGGTCACCACCTGGTTGTGCCACGCGCAGCGGATCCGCTCCCCGTCGCTGCGGACGTTCTCGTTGACGCTCTGGTACCCGCCCTTATTCGCGAGCAGGTCGCGTTCGAGCACCGCGACGTGTCGGCGTTCCGTCTCGGGAACGAACGGGAGCCACGTCCCGCCGAGGAGTTCGGACTCCTCGTAGCCGAGGATCTCCTCGGCGGCGGGGTTCACCCGAACGATCCGGAACTCGTCGTCGTACTCGATCGTTCCCAGCGGTGACTGGCCGATGAACCGCGACAGCCGCTCCTGGCTCGCGGCGAGCGCGGCCCGCGACCGGTGTTGGTCGACAGCGTTGCGGACGCGGTTGGCCAACACCTCGTACTGGTCGTTTCCCCCGCGCTTCTGGATGTAATCGGTCGCGCCGACGGAGATGGCCTCGCTCGCTATCTCCTCGCTCCCCTTCCCGGTGAACAGGACGAACGGGGTGTCGACGCCGTTGTCGCGGGCGCGCTGGAGGAAGGCCAACCCGTCGGTCTCGGGCATGTCGTAGTCGGAGACGACGCAGTCGATCGGCGCCGACCCCAGCGCGTCGAGGGCGTCCTCGACGCTCGTCTCGGAGCTGACCTCGAACGTCTCGTCGATCCGTTCGAGATACGTCGCGGTCAGATCGAGGAAGGCCGGGTCGTCGTCGACGTGGAGGACGCGGACCGCCGACGGGTCGTCCGACTTGGGGTCCGCTGGAGGCCCCGTCATGCGCACCCATACCGCGACCTGCGCAATATACGTTCGGATCCGTTTATCAAACGGTTCGGGCGGGCGGTCGGCTCACTCCGCGGCCGCTTGGTCGTCCCCGTGCCCGCCTGCGATCGCCGGGTCGGATTCGGGCTCGTCCGCCGCCGTCGAGTCGTCGACCGGGAAATCCCCGTCCGCGGTCGCGAGCCGGAACAACCCCACGAGCGCGCCGGCCGCGATCAGCGTTCCCTCGACCTTCGCGGCCGCGTACACCCACTCGCGCGGCTCCGCCTCGCCGGCGTTCCGGTAGAGCGCGCGGGTCCAGAGCGCGACGACGCGGCGCGGCGCGACGGCCTCGATCAGTCCGCCGAGTCCGGCCACCAACAGCAGTAGCGCTTTCATACGCCCCCTTCGTCGGGGGCCCTCAAAAGCGGCCCGGGGACTGCGGCGTCGTTCGGCGTCGGTCCCTCAGCCGTCCGCTACCGGCTCAGCGGCGTCGAGATACCGCCGACAGGTCGCGGCCGCCCACTCCCGCACCGCGGCGTCCCTCGTCCACAGCAGGGCGGCGACCCCCGCTCCGTCGATCAGCCCGACGGCCGCGCGGTCGTCGGCGAGGACGACCGCGATCGGGGACTCGCCCTCGTGGCGGTACGCGTCGACGCCGCGGTCGGCGAGCGCGCGGCGGACGACCGCCCCCGTCGTTCCGGTGAGGCGGTCGGCCGCGGAACCGGTGAACACGACGCGGCCCTCGCTCGGCGCGGTCGCGTCGGCGGCGGCGCCGGATTCGTGCGCCTCGTCTCCCGCCGATAGCGACGCGTTCAGTCGCCCGGCGAGGTCGGCGTCGAACCGCGGCACGACCGCGACGACGCTGTCGGACCCACCGATCAGCTCGGCGAGTCGGCCCACGGGCGTCGGCGAACCTTCCGGCTCGTCGGCGCCGTTCGCCGATCCGCTCGCGCGTTCGACGATCGCGGTCCGATCGCCGAGGCCCGCGGGGTCGCAGTCGACTGCGCGCGCTACGATCGACCGGAGGACCGCCGCGGGCGACGCGGAGCCGTCGTCGCTCACGCGTCTCGCTCGTCCGCGGCGGTCGCGTCGCTCTCGCCGCCCGGCCACCTGTCCGGCGCGTCCGGGCGCGTCGGGTACGACTGCCGGCCGCCGCTCGCCTTCCGCGCGAGCAGCCGCGCGGTGGCGCGCCGGCGGTCGTCCGGGCGCTCCGCCGTGGTCTCGTCGTAGTAGCGCACGCTCAAGGCCAGTCCGGCGCGGAGCAGCTCGTTGGCCGCGAACCGGTATCGGTCGTCGCTCGGTCCCGACGGCGACGGGTCCGCCGACCGGAGGTGCCCCTCCACGAAGAGGTAGCCGCCCGGCGCGAGCGCCTCGACGAGGTCCGCGAACCGACCGAGCGCGTGGAAGAAGCTCATCGTGATCACGTCGTACGCCTCCGTCGGGAAGCCGTACGTCGAGACGTCGGCGCGGACCGCCTCGATCCGCCCGCCGATCCCGCGCTCGGCGGCGCGGTCGCGGACGACGCGGAGCCCCTCCGCCGACGCGTCGAGCGCGTCCACCTCGCGTCCGCGGTCCGCGAGGAACACGGCGTTGCGGCCGGTCCCCGCAGCCACGTCGAGCGCGCGACCGTCGGGGAGCGACGGCTCGTAGGCGCGAAGCACGGGGGACGGCTCCGGCGCGCGCGGGTACTCGCCCGACGCGAACCGCTCGTCCCAGTCGGTGTCGGTCACGGGCGCCCTTCGCCGCGCCGCGGCGTAAACCTCAGGGGCGTCTCGCCCGGACTGCGGGTATGAACGAGACCGAGGCCCCCGCCGAGCGACTGAACGCGCTCCTCGGCGACCGCGACGAGACGCTCGCGACCGCGGAGTCGCTCACCGGCGGGCTGGTCGGATCGCGGGTGACGGACGTGCCGGGCGCGAGCGCCTACTTCGACCGCGGCTTCGTGACGTACACCTACGACGCGAAACGCGAGCTGCTCGGCGTCTCCCGCGAGTCGCTCGACGCCCACGGCGCCGTGAGCGACCCCGTCGTCCGCGAGATGGCGGCGGGCGCCCGAGACCGGGCGAACGCGGACTGGGCGGTCGCGACGACCGGTATCGCCGGCCCGACGGGCGGCACCGACGAGAAGCCGGTGGGTCTCGTCCACTTCGGCGTCGCGCACGCCGCCCCGTGGGGAACCGGGGAGTCGTTCGTCCGGACCGTGCGGGCCGTCATCGACGGCGACCGCGACGCGGTGAAGCGGGGCGCCGCCGAGCGCGCGCTCGACGCGCTCGTCCGTGCGATCGAGGACGCCGACGGCTGAGCGACTGGGGACGCCGACGGCTGAGCGACCGAGGACGCCGCTCTCCTCGTCGTCGAGACGGTGTCCCGGCGATCGTCGGTGCCGGTGGCCGTCGTCCGGTGAAGCGTTCGCGCCGTCAGTCGATGTAGGCGTTCCCGACGACGGCGACGAGCAGCGCCACGATCACGATCCACGTGAGCGGTTCGACCGCGAGGAGGCGGAGCGGCCGCGCGGCCGACTCGCCGAAGCCGAAGAGGGCGCCGCCGGCGAGCGCTACCGCCAGCACGAGCGCGCCGACGATTCCGGCCACGCCGAGCAGCGCCCGGTCCGACGAGTCCATGGCGGCGATCCGCGCGGGACGTATATAAACGGATCCCGAACGCGAGACAGCGGTCGACGCGCCGTCGGGAAGGCGGCGGGCGTGAAAACCCGCGCCGCCGCGTCCGGTGTCAGTGGAGGTACTGGAAGGCGATCTCGGTGTCGTCCGACAGCTCTCGCTCCGTCCGCCACTCCCCGAGTTCGGTCGCGACGCGGCGCCACTCGACCGACTCCGACGGGATGGCCCCGACGAACCGGTCGAGTATCTGCCCGGCGTCGGCGTCGAGTTCAGCCGGCGTTATCACGAGGGTCTCGTCGCGGATCCCCCGCCCGACGCGGAGCCGGATCGCGTCCCCTTCTCGGATCTCGTGGTAGAGGTCCCTCGCGACCTTCCGGTCCGGGTGGTCGTACCTGAGGTCCTCGACCGCGTGGTGGAGCAGTCGCTGGACGGCGTCTCGGTCTCGGTTGTCGAACAGCGGGAGGGTCCGCCGGAACTCCCCGTCGCCCGTCGACTCGCTCATGGCGCCTCGTGGGACCCGTCGTCGCATAACGTCACCGGTGGACGCTGCGGGTGAGCGCGAAGATGAACAGGCCGATCATGAACGCGCCGACGAATCCTTCGGTGGCGGCGAGGAAACTGCCCGCGAAGTTCGGAACGGTCGCCGTGGGGCCGAATATCAGCGACGTGAACGACTGAACGCTCAACAGCCCGTATCCGAGCGGCGACGCGAACGGCGGGTCTGTGACGACCGCGGCGAAGAGCGCCGCGTAGACGACGACGGTGACGAGCGAGAATCCGATGGTGCGGCGCGGCTTCTCGCCGTACCCGCACGTGGCCGAGAGCGTGAGGTTCACCGCGACTAAGAACAGCAGTTTGAGCCGGCTGCGAAGCGACTCCTTGTGGGCGAACGCCCGGTCGACGTGCGTCCGGCGCCGGTAGTACATCTCCTTGATGAAAAACCGGGAGGCGGACTGGCTGTCGCCGACGCGCTCGGCCCCGTTCTTCGCCTTCAGGTACGTCACTTCGAGGTCCGACGCCTCGCCGTCGGCGAGCCAGCCCGCGAGCCGGCTTCGAACGCCGCCTCCGTCGGCCGGCTCTCCCGGACCCCCGCCCGATTCGTCGGCGGCGCCGCCGTCCGCGCCGGGCGCCTCGTCGGCGTCGTCCTCGATGGCGAACCGGTCCGCTTCGAGGCTGTACGTGTCGTCGACCGTCCCGCGGAACGTGTGTAACACCCACTCCGGAGCCAGCACGTACCGGTAGTTGGAGAAGTCGAAGCCGTCGAACTCGGTCCGGTAGAAGAGGAACCGCTCGAAGACGCCCTCCGAGTCGGCCATCTCGATATCCACGTCGCCGACCCTGCTCCGTCGGAGGTTGTAGTACACGGCGGCCCCGTTCTCCTGGACGAACCGGCCGCCGTCGACCGTCGTGCGCTCCAGGTTAATGGTGACGTCGCCGCCGGCCGTTCGCACGTTCTCGAACCGCGCCCGCTCGAACGTCGACTCCCGAAGCGTCGCGCTCGATCTGAACGTCGTCTCGACGAAGTGGACCGTCCCCCGGAACGCGGCGCTCCGGAAGTCGCCGTCGCCGACGAACGTCGCCCGCCCGAAGAAGGCCTCGTCCGTGAACTCGGCCTTCAGGAACCGCGCCGTGTCGGCGAACGTGGCATTCCGGAAGTCGCCCAGCCGGTCGAACGTCGACTTGTAAAACGACGCGTAGCTGTTGAAATCGACCGCCTTGAAGTACGTCGCGCCGCCGAACCGGATGTACGACAGCACCGCCTCGCCGTCGAACGTCGCGAACTGGAACTTCGCCTTGTCGCCGAACTCGGTCTCGGTGAACGACGCCTCGGAGTCGAAGTCGGCGTTCTGGTAGTGCGCGGGCTGCGCGAAGCTCGCCTTTTTAAACAACGCCTCGGCCGCGAACGCGCAGTTCATGAACACCGCGGCGTCCTCGAACTCGCACCGGTTGAACCGGCTCGTCCCGCCGAACTGGACGGTGCGGAAGTCGGTCCTCGCGTGGAACCGGCTGGCGGTGAAGGTCACGTCCGACCGGAACGCCGCGCGCTGGAACAGACACGCGCCCCGCCACGCCGACTCCTCGAACGAACAGGGGGCGCGGAACCGGGCCCGGTAGAAGTCGGCCACGTCGCCGAACCTGACGCGGTCGAAGCTCGCCGGGCGGGCGAACGTCGAGCCGCCGAACCGCGCGCTGTCCTCGAAGTCCGTCCCGTCGAAGACGGCGTCGCCGCGGAACGTCGCCCGCTCCGCCGACACGTCTTCGCCGAACTCAGCGTCGGTGAAGTCGGCGGCACCCTCGACCCGTATCTCGTCCATCAGGAGCGGCTGTCGGAGGACGGTCTGCTCCGCGAGGAACTCCCCATAGACGGTGACGTGCCGGAGGTCGATCGGGTGGTTGGTCACCCGGTCGAGGACTCGGTGTGAGACGTCGATCGTTCCGAACTCGGCCCCGACGAACCCGAGCGACGACGCCTCGCCGGTCGCCAGCTCCGACACCAACGATTCGCACACCGACTCGTCGTCGATGCCGAGCTCCGCGCGCCGAGCGGGAGAGAGGTGGAACCGACAGCGGTCCGTCTCTCCCTCCGCCTCTCGGGGACAGGACCACCTCTCGTCGAGCGCGGCCGAACGACCGTGTTCCTCCTCCCACGCCACCGGGTCGAAGCTGTACGCACACGTTCCGACGGACACGACGTACCGGGCCGACGACAGCGCGGATAGTAAAACTACCTCACAGCACCGCCCGACGCGACCGCCGTCCGGCTAGAGGATGGTGTACGACGTCACGGTGTCGCCCCCGACGGTCACGTCGACGGTGATCCGATCGCCGACGGTCACGTCGGCGTAGGTCCCGGTCAGAGGTTTGCCGGGCACCTCCTTGCTGAACGCGTTGACCGAGACGTGGGCCATGTTGCGGAAGTTCGCGAACCCGGACTGGTGGATGTGCCCGCTTATCGTGCCGCGTCCGGACCCGAGCCCCTCGATGACGCGAAGCGTCTCCTTTCGGTCGGAGAGGAACGCGCGCTCCGGGTAGTGTCTGAACCAGTCGTTGTCCGAGATGTCGAAGGTTCCGAGCGGGTGATGGCTCAGGAAGAGCGGGTCGTCGTACTCCGCGCAGACGCCCGCCAGCCACTCGCGCTGGTCGGACCCGAGCTCGCCGCGGGCGCCCGGCGTCGCCTCCTTCGTCGAGTCGAGGTAGACAATCGGCACGTCGTCGGTCTCGATCACGCCGTGGAAACGGTCCTGGCCGAGCAGCGACGTGAGCTCCGCGCGCGTCAGCGTCTCGACGTCGTGGTTCCCCAGCAGATACGTGACCGGGACCGGCGCGTCCGCGAATATCTCGCGGACCCGTTCGACGTTCGCCTCGTCGACCTCGGCCGAGCCGTCGTCTTCGATCAGGTCGCCCAACACAAAGATCCGGTCGAACGCGTCGGCGGAGACAGCCTCGAGCGCGTCGCGTAGCTCCCGCTCGATCTCGGCCGCGTGGCCGCTCCGCATGTGGACATCGGGAAACAGCGCGAATCGACCCATCGGTTACCAATGAGTCGACGCACCGCGGTCAAATAACTACGGATCGGCGCTCGCCGCGGGGAAAACGCCTCGCCGTCTCGGCGCCAGATCGCGTCGGGGAGTCGCCGCCCGACTCCTCAGAGAGTCGACGGCGTCCAGCAGAGCCAGGGCAGGGATTTGAACCCCGGAAGTCTCGATTACAAGTCGAGTGCATGAACCACCCATGCTCCCCTGGCGCGTGCGGCCGTACTCGGTCCTCCTATGAGTGCGTGTCGCTTTCCGCGAACCCGGCCGGAGTCACCGGCTTTCCTGATCGCCGCCGCGCTCGTCCTCGTCTTGGGGGTCCAGTGACTTCGTCAGTTCCACACGGTGGAGGCCGTAGCCGCGGTCCGTGTAGAACGCACGGGCGCGGTCGTTGTCTGCCAGCGCCTCCAGCGCCACGCGGTCGGCGCCCGCCTCGACGAGCGCGCGCTCGGCCGCGTCGAGCAGCGCCGCACCGATCCCCTCGCCGCGCCGGTCCGGTCGCACGAAGAGGTTGCTGACGGTTCCGCGGACGGCGTCGCGGTCGTAGTCACCGCGTTCGAGCGAGAAGCCGACGAACCCGACGGGGTCCGGATCGTCAGCGTCCGCTTCGGCCGCGGCTTCAGGGTCGCGAGCGACCAGCAGGTCGCCGGTAACCACCGACTGCGCGACCCACTCGCGGACGGTCGCGCGGTTCGCCTCGCCGCGGAGCGTGGCGCCGTACTCGCGCTGCCCCGCGGCGAGCGTCACCCACATGTCGGTGACCGGGTCGACGTCGTCGGCGGTCGCCGGCTCGATCCGGGCGTCCGTCTCGGCCATACGTTCGCGTTCGGCTCGCGACGTGTTGAGACTGCCGGCCGATGACTCGGCCTCGCCGTTGGCGCATCGAACGGCGGCCCAGCGACTCAGACCTCGCGGCAGTTCGGGCAGACGGCCTGCCCGTTCGCGGTGACGAGGTCGGGGACGAGCGCGCCGCAGCTCTCGCAGACCCCTTGCGTCGAGCCCTCGCTCGGCGCACCCGTCACCGGGTCGACGTCGTCTTCGCTTCCGGAGGGGCCGTCCCCCGAGGCGGCCGCGGCGGGCTCCGATGCCGTGGCCGGGTCCATCGTCGCCGCGGCGCTCCGCTCCGCGTCGGAGTCCGCCGCGGCCGCGGTCGACAGCACGGTCTCCTCCGGGTGGGGGTCGCCCGTCGCGGGTTCGTCACCGAAGCCGTCGGCGCCGGCGCCCGTCCGCGGCGCCCCCGCGGCGAGCGCGTCGCCGTCCGTGACGACGCCGACCGCCTCCCCGTCGTCGACGGCGACGACTCGGTCCGTCCCCTCGGCGACGAGCCGCTCTTCGAGCGCCGCGAGCGAGTCGTCCGGCGAGACCGTCGGCAGCGGCGGACTCATGGCCGCGCCGACCGTGGACGGCGGCCCCTCGGGCGACTCCCCGCCGTCGCCCGCCTCCCGCAGCACCTCAAGCGCGTCGCGGGCCTCCAGCCGTCCCACCGGCTCGCCGCCGCGCACGACCACCAGACAGTTCGTCTCCTCTTCGACCAAGAGCGCGGCCGCCTCCGGCAGCGCGTCCGACTCGCTGACGCCGAGGAACTCGCGGTGCATCACGTCATGAACCGTGGTGTCTGTTCGCATACGTCTCGGATCCGCTCCGACCGGCTAAAAGGTGCCCCCGGTAGCGTTTTATCCGTGCCCGGCCTACGCTTGCGATCGGTTCGCATATCCGGCGGGGCGAGTCGCGTCCGGACGCCCTGCGGGCGCGCCCCGCCGACGAAAGGGAGCGTTCAAACCCTCCGACGTTCGAACTGGGACATGGCCATTCCCTCGATATTCACCGCCTAGATCAGGCCAATATTTTTCTCCACCGCCGACTGATCGCCGCCTATGGCGCTCACCCCACGCGAACAACTCGCGTCGGAACGCCACCGGATCGAGGACGCCGTCGACGACTTCCTCACCGCCGACGAAGCCGACCGCATCCTCACCTTCGCCGACGCACTCGACGACAGTACCGTCAGCGAGAAATACCGCGACCCCGACAGCGAACTCCAAACCTACGCCCCGAAAACGATCAAGAGTTACATCAGCGGCATCCGCCTCACCGCCCGCGAGGGGGTCGACCTCACCGACACGACGGCCGCCGACCTCAACGAGCAGATGAACCGCTTCCACGACGACGACGGGCTCTCGAAGTCGACACTCGGCATCCGGCAGTCGGCGCTGAAGGCGTTTTACAACCATCACGACGACCTCGGCGTCGACCCTGACGACATCGTCCGCTTCAAACCCGACAAGTCGAGTAGCGTCGACGAGACGGATATGTTCACGGCCGACGAAGTCGAGGCCCTCCGGCGCGCGGTCGGCGAGACGCAACTCCCGCTCCGCAACCGCGCATTCCTCGAACTGTGTATCTTCACCGGCCAGCGCAAACTCGCTCTTCTCACACTCCGCATCCGCGATGTCGATGTCGAGAACGGCTACATCTACCTCAACGACGAGTTCGAGGCCGAAAACGCCGGCCTCAAGGGCGCCCTCGAACGCGGCCGGAAGCGCCCCATGTTCGGCGCGACCAAGTACGTCCGCGACTGGCTGAACCATCATCCGCACCGCGACGATGACGACGCGTGGCTGTTCATCCCCGACCCGAGCAACGCCCAGTCGAGTACCGACGACTACTGGTCGGAGCCGGCCGTCGAACGCCTCTTCTCGCGCGTCGCCGACACGGCCGGGATCGACGACAAGCCGGTCAAACCCCACAACTTCCGGCATTTCTGCGCGACGGTCCTGTATCGCGACTACGATGTCGATACCGACACGATCCGGATGCTCCTCGGCCACTCCGATACGAGTCGGACGCTTGAGGAGACGTACAGCCACGTCTTCGACGAGGACCACGTCCGCAAGGCCGAGGAGGCGATGGGGTTCCGCGACGCCGACGAGGAGGATCGAAAGGCGCTCACGCCCGAGACGTGTCCGACGTGCGGCACGCTGATCGAGCCGGACTGGCGCTCGTGTCCGAACTGTAACGCGGTGTTCGGGCCGGCCGCGGAGGTCGAAGATGCGGAGGAGGATATTAGCGAGGAGCTGACTGACGCTGCTTTGGATCAGAACCTTTCCGAAGAGGAACGAGACGGCCTGCGAGCTTTACTCTCCGCCCTTGATGACCCCGAGGCGGTTGCTGAAAAACTCAATCAACTCTGACATTAGTTTGCTCTCTTGGCCGGCGTATCAATTCGGACAGGTCGAAGTCAATCAGGTCCGGCCTGTCCGTTGTCTCCTGCTAAACGTGAGGTCGCTAAGCACTTGCGCTGTTACAAAGGTTGGCTGAGACAATACTGGGCAGCGTACCTTGTTCAGTCAGTTATACTCAACGTGGTGGTGATTAACGTCGGGTAACGCTGAAAAGCGGATACGTCAGACGGCAGAGATAACGCTGTCTCTCGATTTCACCGCTAACACGGCCCGTCACAGGCGAGCATCCGTCTCATTCCAGACACGGCAAGTTATGTGCCGTCTCTTGGCCACAGCGTTCGAGGGGGTGAGCGCAACACCCTCAGCGCCCTGATAGCGACGCATGTACGAGAGTACCGGTAGGTAACGCGGGAAATTGAAGCCTTACACAGACATAACCACCGCCGATGCCTCGACCGAAAGGATACGCAGAAATCCCCGCTCATGAGGATGCGATCCAGCAGGCCCGCGAGACGAAACAGTCGCTTGGCCTGACGTGGAATGAGTTCCTCGAAACAGCGGCTAAGAGACTCAGCGACAGCGCCGACTGAACATACGATTCACTACACGACGTCGCGAGGTGACCGGGGGAGTGGGCTGGCAAACCGTCCCCGGTTGAGTGCGGCAGTACAGGCAACGAGAGATCGTCGCAAGACACCCGAAGTGGTGAACCAACATGACGAATTACGACCTAGAGGATACTAATACCACCGACAGAGACGCATCGAGTAAAAATACATCACTGACTTCTGCCCGAACGACACTCGAGGAACGGCTTCGAGAGGCTGGTTTGACTGCTGAACGGTGTATACCGTTTGTTGACGGGCGAAAGACACCACCACGAGGGTTTTCTAATCACAACGACCCTGAGAAACACGATATTCCTTCAGCATACGAGGGGAACTA
Source organism: Halorubrum ezzemoulense DSM 17463 (assembly GCF_002114285.1). Classification (GTDB taxonomy): domain Archaea; phylum Halobacteriota; class Halobacteria; order Halobacteriales; family Haloferacaceae; genus Halorubrum; species Halorubrum ezzemoulense. The sequence continues at coordinate 1,317 of NZ_NEDJ01000044.1, read as the reverse complement.
CGCCGTTCATGCGGGACGGAATCTCATCACCATCGATATCGATGATCGCGAAGAGCTACCGAAGCAACTTCAGAACCTGCCAGAGACATTTACAACTAACACTCCGCATGGCGGGGTTCATCTATACTACTCCACCGAGGATGACGAAGGGATCAGTGATACAACCGGACCTTGGGGGGAGATCAAATATGGCGGTATCCCCGCGCTTGGTCCCGGTTCGACATTAGATCACTCCGTCGCCTGCGACGGAAACAAGGACAACTGTCCGGGCGTCGGCGTCGACAGATACGAACTTGAGGACCGGCCGATACACCCGCTTGAGGATACTACTCTCGCCGGCATCCGAGAACTGTGCGAGGAGTCGAGTACCACCTCGAGGACGAAATCAAACGCGCCGACGGACGCTATCAAGAAACCCGACGAAGTGCGAGCTGAGCAGGAAACCGAGTGGCTGTGTGGTGAGTTCCTCCCGAAGTATGCTGGAAAGGCAATGAATGAATCTCTGCTGGATATCCTCAAAGGCGGATTCGGTCATTTTGACTGGCGACCCTCTAACGATAGCAGTAGTCTTGACCGCAGTCGACTCAACATATACGCGCTGAGTATGCTGTACGGCGCATTTCGTGAGCGTGGCGATGATGAAGATGAAGCTCGGCACAACGCGCTCGCCGTGTTCAAAAACTTCTGTCTGGAAAATGAATGGGATGTAACAGGTAATCGTCGAAAATGGCTCACGAAAGGCGAGCAGTACCTCCAAAATACAATGGACAGCGCAGAGGAGCAGTTTAATAGAGAAAGGTGGCTCCAACGGCTCAGAAAAGAATACAAAGACGGTTTTGACGCTGACGAACACCAGCCATGGCTTGATCGGTATAAGCGAAACAAACCAAGCGACATTACCGAAGACACTGTCTTGGCGACTGTCTGGCTCCTTTCGGGGCCTTTCACAGCCCCACTTCCAGTCGAAGACGCAAGCGCAATGTTCAGCGTTGACTTATCAACACCACAAACTGTGAACAAATATGTACCCCCCCGTCGGCGGCGTGCCGACGACAGCGGCGAAGCCGCGTTGGGGACATATCGCGAGCGGAAATATCCGACAGCACGTGAAGTAGCGGGACTCGCCGCCGAACTGAATACAGACCGTTCGGAGGAGTACTTCGGTGAAGTCGTTCGTAAATTGACTCGAGGGGCTGTGTTGAATCGCCATACGGCAGCGAGGTAGGCCACTAAATCAAAGGAGTTGAAGCGGGAAACTGCGGTTGTCTATGACGCAAATCTCCCGCTTCATCGGGGAAGTTGTGCCGGTTGCTCAAA
>NZ_NEDJ01000043.1 GCF_002114285.1 Halorubrum ezzemoulense DSM 17463 | reverse complement strand
GGGCGGCGCCGCCCCGCGCGTCGGCGGCGCCGCCCGCGGCCCCGCCCTCGACGCTCTCGTCGAAGCCGCTGTCGAAGACCCCGCCGGGGTCGTCCCACTCGGCGAGGCCCGGACAGTTGTGGTTCTCGGGCAGTCGGTGCTCGGCGCAGAACGTCTGGCCGCACCGCTTACACTGGTACGGGAGGTTCTCGTACTCCCCGCATTCGTCGCACGTCGCCATTGACGACACTTACGCGGGCGGTCGTAAAGCGGTTTGGCTCCGTCCCGGGCGCGTCGGCCGGTCGGCGACGCGGCGAGCCGGGCCTGGCGACCGGATCGACGTGCGCGACGGCGACGCGGTCGCCGCGTTCAGTCCAGTACCCGCCCGGCGACGACCGCGACGGCGACCCCGGCGACCGCCACGCCGACGAGCGTCGGGACGAGTCGGCCGGACCCCCACTCCCACCCGAGGAATCGGGTGCCGACGACCGCGACGAGGGCGATGAGGAGGCCGAACGCGGAGACCACCGACGACTGATCCGATCCGATGAGGGCCATCTCACCGCCGTAGTTCGACGGCGGGCGTGAAAAGTGTCCGCCCCTACGCGCGCCCGGTTTGCTGTCCCTACGCGTCCGGCTCGCCGCCTCTACGCGCCCGGCTCGCCGCCTCGAAGCCTGTCGACGAGGGTTCGGAGCGTCGCGAGCGGGTACTGCCCCGGCGCGGTCGCCTCCGCGGGGTCGACGGGCGCGTAGCCGATCTTCGAGCCGTAGACCGGGGCGACCGCGCGGGTGTGACGCCCCGGCTCGCCCATACACATCGTCGCGACCCGATGGCCAGCGACGGTCGCCTCGTGGGTCGCCTCGAGCATCGCCAGCGCGTCCGCCGGGGCGGTCGCGGTCGTCGCTAGCTTCCCCACGTCGCCCTCGCTCGCGGCGTCGGCGAGCAGGTCGACCAGCGCGGCCGGCTCGGGCGTCGACTCGAAGTCGTGGACCGACGCGACCACCGCCACCCCCTCCCTTCGGGCCGCGTCACGCAGCGCTGTCGCGTGCGACTCCTCGGCCGGGTCCGGGTGCGTCCCGCGCAGCGCGGCGAGCTCCACGTCGACCGCGGCGACCGCGTCGCGGGCGACCGCGTCGGAGAGCGCGTCGTAGCGCGCGAGCCCGTCGGCCTCGCCGCCCTCCCACGACGCCCGGTTCGTGACGAGCAGGGGGAGCTCGCCGTCGTAGCTCGCCAGCTGGTCGCGCGGGGCGTCCGCGAGGTCCATCCGGAACTCCACCGCGTCGGCGTGGTCGCGGGCCCGCGGCTCCTCGGAGAGGTCGGCCGTGCTCGCCGCGAGGACGAACTCCTCGAACATACGCGGGCGTACCGCGGGCGGGGACTTAGCTGGTCGGGGTAGAACGGTGTGGGAGTCGGTCGGGTCGGCGGGGAAAGCGTCCGCTTACGCGACGAGGCCGTCCTCGGCCTCCAGCAGCTCGTGGTACCGGTTCCGGATGGTGACCTCGGAGATGTCGGCGACCTCCGAGACGGCGGCCTGCGTCGTCTTCTCGTTCGTGAGGAGCGCGGCGGCGTAGACGGCGGCCGCGGCGAGGCCCACCGGCGACTTACCCGAGTGGACGCCCTTCTCCTTGGCGTTGCGGAGGAGGCTCTTCGCGCGCATCTCCGACTCCTCGCTCAGTTCGAGGTCGGAGGCGAACCGGGGGACGTACTGCTCGGGGTCGGCCGGCTTCACTTCGAGCTTCAGTTCGCGGACGACGTAGCGGTACGTCCGCGCGATCTCGGCCTTCTCGACGCGCGACACGTCGGCGATCTCGTCGAGGCTGCGCGGGACGCCGGCCATCCGGGCGGCGGCGTACACGCAGGAGGTGGAGACGCCCTCGATGGAGCGACCGGGGAGCAGGTCCTCGTCGAGCGCGCGTCGGTAGATGACCGAGGCCGTCTCGCGGACGTTGTCCGGGAGCCCCTGCGCGCTCGCCATGCGGTCGATCTCGCCGAGCGCCTGCTTCAGGTTGCGCTCCTTGGAGTCGCGGGTGCGGAACCGCTCGTTCCACTTGCGGAGCCGCTGCATCTTCTGGCGCTGGCGCGCGCCGAGCGACCGGCCGTACGCGTCCTTGTCGCGCCAGTCGATGTTCGTCGAGAGCCCCTTGTCGTGCATCGTGTTCGTCGTCGGGGCGCCGACGCGGCTCTTCTCGTCCTTCTCGCGGGAGTCGAACGCGCGCCACTCCGGGCCGCGGTCGACCGAGTCCGCCTCGACGACGAGCCCGCAGTCGCTGCAGACGGTCTCCCCGTGTTCCTCGTCGTTGATGACGTGCCCGCCGCACTCCGGGCAGCTGAGCGTCTCGTCCGTGTTCTCCGATTCCTCCTCGTTCGTCTCCGTTCGGGAGCGACTCCCCCGTGTGTGTAGTCGTTCACTCATAGCTCGGTGGCCCCCGGAAACTGAAACTGCCCGAGAGCGATCTTACGTTACCGTCGGCAGAAGATAACTTAAAACGACCGGAACGTGTCGCTCGGATCTCGACAAAAGAACACGATCTATCACGCGTTTTCGCCGATCCCCGATCGGTCGGGACGCGCGGACGACCTCGGCCGCCTGCGGCCGCTATCACCGCCGCGGCGCCGCGTCAGCGTGGCGATCGAAACCGTTGAGACGACCGCGACCGGATCGGACGCCATGTCCGCGCCCCGTGTCGTCTCGCTCGCACCGAGCGCGACCGCGACGGTCGCCGGCCTCGGGGCGGCCGACCGCCTCGTCGCCGTCACCGCCCACTGCGACCTCCCGGACGGCTCCAACCCCGGGTCGGCGCACGGTTCCGACCTCCCGACCGCCGTCGGCGGGTGGCTGAACCCCGACCTCGACCGCGTCGCCGCCCTCGACCCGGATGTCGTCCTCACGAGCGACGCGCTCCAGGCCGACCTCGCGGCCGCCTGCCGCGACCGCGGCCTCGACGTCGCGCACCGCGAGCCCGCAACGCTCGACGACGCGTTGGACGGGTTCGCGGCCCGCGGCGCCGACGTGGACCGCCCCGAGGCCGGCGAGCGCCTCGCGGCCGACGCCCGCGAGCGACTCGACCGGATCGCCGAGGCCGTCGCCGACCGCCGCCGTCCGACCGTGTACTGCGAGGAGTGGTCCGACCCGCCGATGGCAGCCGGCAACTGGGTCCCCGACGCCGTCCGCGCCGCCGGCGGACGCTACCCGTTCGCCGAGCCGGGCGAGCGCTCCCGCGAGGTGGAGCCCGCAGACGTCGAGCGCGCCGATCCCGACCACGTCGTCGTCCACGTCTGCGGGCACGGCGACCGCGTCGACCCCGCCGGCGTCGCCGGGCGCGAGTGGGTCGACGCCCCCGTTCACGTCCTGGACGACTCCCTCCTGAACCAGCCGAGCCCCGCCCTGATCGACGGCGTCGAGCGGCTGGCGCGCTTGCTCCATCCCGAGGCGTTTTCGGCGCCGGACGACGACGCCCGGACATGACGATCCTGCGAGTCGGCGTCGGCAGCGGCAACCCGGTGAAGCGGCGCGCGGTCGAGCTGGCGGTCGGGTCGGCGGGCGACGACGACCTCCCCGGCGGTCCGACCGGCGTCGCGGTCGAGTCGGTCCCGGTCGACTCCCGCGTGAGCGAGCAGCCGACCGGCCACGCCGAGACGGTCGCGGGCGCGGAGAACCGGGCCCGCGCGGCGCTCGAACCCGACCGCGACCTCGGCGTCGGCATCGAGGGCGGCGTCGCGGGATTCGACGGCGCCGACGAGCGGTTCCTGATCATGTGGGCGGCCGTGACCGACGGCGACCGCGTCGGCCGCGCCGCCGGGCCGAGCCTCGCGCTCCCGGCGAACGTCGCCGCCCGCATCGACGACGGGGCGGAACTCGGTCCCGTGATGGACGACCTCCTCGGCACCGACGGCGTCGCGACGCGCGGCGGCGCCGTCGGGGCGCTCACGAACGGTCGCGTCGACCGGGCGGAGGCGCTCGCGGCCGCGGTGAGCGGCGCGCTCGGTCCCTTCGTCGCCGAACTGTACTGAGCCCGTCCGCGTCGCCGCCCCGGTTCGAAGACCGTACCCAAACCCGCTGCTGGGACGGGACTCTCGCTCGTCTCACCGTGGAAAACCGCAGGACAGCGGCGTGTTAACCCGACCTACCAACCGGCTTATGCGTGGTGATGACGTGATGGCTGTATGAGCACGGCTCACCCGGACGCGGTCGCAGCCGAATCGGCCGGCCTCTCCGCGAAACAGGCGCGTATCCTGCGGTACCTCCGCGAGAACGCGTCCGACCGGACGTACTTCAAGTCGCGGCTGATCGCCAACGACCTCGACCTCTCGGCGAAAGAGGTCGGCGCGAACATGAGCGCGGTCGTCGACGCCGCCACCGATATCGACGTCGAGAAGTGGGGGTACTCCTCCGGCACGACGTGGATGGTCACGGCCTGACCGAAGTCAGGGGTCGTACGCGACCAGCGACGCCGCCTCGTCGGCGAACGCGACGGCCTCGGCGTCGAATGAGTCGGCGTACCGGACGACGAGCGTGAGCAGCCGCTCCGGCTCGGTCAGCGCGTAGCCGTCGGTCCGGTCGAGGAGGCCCGCGCCCTCCAGGTCGGCGGCCGCCGCGCTTATCGTCGGCCGCGAGACGCCGAGGGCCTCCGCGAGGTCGGCGCCGGTGGCGCTCGGGTCGCGCAACAGCGCGAGGATCATCCCGCGGGGCGTCCCTCGCCGCAGGTAGCCGAGCGCCCGCTTGTCGGTCTCGTCGAAGCGCCCGGCGGGGAAGAAGCGCCGGTAGTCTGCGTCCTTCACCGACTCGATCTCGCCCGCCTCTTCGAGCTTCCGGAGGTGGTACTGCGCCTCGCCGGTGCCGAGCCGGAGGTCGTCGCGGAGCTTCGAGAAGTGCGCGCCGGGGGTCGTCGGCACGTAGCCGCGGATCGCCTCCCGCGTCTCGTTCGCGTCCCCGCTTCCGTCGTCCGCGCTCGCGGTGCCGACGAACGGCGCGGCCGCTCCGACCGCGGCGAAGCGGCGGAGCGTCTCGCGTTTCCGTCCGTCGAACCCCTCTGTCACGCCGAGTAGTAGTCTACGCCCCGACAAAAACACTTCGTTCGATCCAATTCGGCGCGGAGAATCGACAGCCTTGACCGCGCTCCGCGCCGATTTACTGCTCCTTCTCCACTTCCGCCGCCTCTTCGTCGTCCATCTCTTGGATGACCTCGTCCGCGGACCTGATGCTCGCGCCGGCGTCGCCCGACTTCACGGCTTCGGCCTCCTTCTCTAACTCCTCGACGTTCATCTCCGCCGACTCCTCGATCTGGCCGAGGATCTCGTCGATGTCGTCGAGGCCGAGCATCTTCCGCGTGTCGGCGTCGAACTCCTTCCCGTCGAGCCCCTCCATCTCCTGAACGTCGGAGCCGGAGAGGGCCTTGCCGTAGCGGCCGACGAGGCTGGTGAGCTCTTGCGGGAGGACGAAGGTGGTGGACTCGCCTTTCCCGATCTCCTCTAGGGTCTCCATGCCGCGCTCGATGATGGCGCGTTCGCCCATCGACTCGGCGGAGCGGGCGCGGAGGACCGTCGAGATGGCGTCCCCCTGTGCTTCGAGGATCTGGGACTGCTTTTCACCCTGCGCGCGGATGATGTTGGACTGCTTGTCACCCTCGGCCTGCTCGACCGCGGAGCGGCGTTCACCCTGCGCTTCGAGGATCATCGCGCGGCGGCGGCGCTCGGCGGAGGTCTGCTGCTCCATCGCCTGCTGGACGTCTTTCGAGGGGTTGACCTCGCGGACCTCGACGCTCTCGACGCGGATCCCCCACTCGTCGGTGGGCTCGTCCAGTTCCTTGCGAATCTTTGCGTTGATCTCTTGGCGCTTGTTCAGCGTGTCGTCGAGCTCCATGTCGCCGAGGACCGCCCGGAGGGTGGTCTGCGCGAGGTTCGAGACGGCCTTCTTGTAGTCGTCGACTTCGAGGAACGCCTTCTTCGCGTCCATCACCTTGATGTAGACGACCGCGTCGGCGGTCACGGGAGAGTTGTCCCGCGTGATCGCCTCCTGCCGGGGCACGTCCAGCGTCTGGGTCCGCATGTCGAACGGGTACGTGCGGGAGACGAACGGCGGGATGAGGTTGATCCCCGGTTCGAGCAGTTTGCGGTACTCGCCGAAGACGGTGAGCGTCTTCTTCTCGTAGGCGTCGACGATCTCGAACGACTGCCAGAGCGTGACGACCACGAGCAGAAGCGCGAGCAGGCCGACACTCACGAGCCCGAAGCCGAGGCCGGCTTGGAGGGTGATCGGTTCCATGCCTCCTAGTTAGGCCATCCCACGGTTAATAGTTCGCCTGTCGACGCCGTACCGTCCCGCAGTCCCCGGGTCGCGGCGCCGCGGCCGCGCGCTGCCCGCTCCCGAAGCGTCACTCGTTCCCGTCGAACTCGGCCGCGACGCTCTCCAGCGCCGCCCGGAGTTGCCGCTCGTTGAACCGACGGACAACGGGTGCGCCGAGCCTCGTGAGCGCGTTCTCCGGCAGGCCGTACGTCGCGGCGTACGTCAGCTCCGTCCCCCGGTCGACGGGCTCGGTCCGGAGGTCGATGGTGCCGGTGAGCCGCCCCCGGAGTTCGAAGACGTGGCGCTCGGACGGCTCGTGGAGGGTCTGGACGATCTCGCCGTCGATGCCGACTCCCGCCATCCGGTAGGTGTACGAGAGGCGCTTCCCGCCGTTCGCCAGCGGTTCGACGTCCCGAACGTCCGTGAGCCCGGGCGTGACCGCCGCGTGGTTCGCCGGATCGTCGAGGAACGCGAACACGGACTCGGGGTCGGCCGCGACGACGATCGCGTCGCTCGCGGCGAACGGATCGTCGCCCGCGTCCGGCCCGTCGTCGCTCGGGCTCGACTGCTCGTCGCTCATGCGGCGGCACCCCCGCTCACAGACCCCTGGGCCATCAGTTTGACCGGGGATCGACGTACGCCTCGACCAGCTTCCGCTCGGCCGCGCGGAGGTGCTGGTGGAACGTCTGTCGGGTGATCCCCATCCGCTCCGCGATCTCCGACCCGTCGACCGGCCGCGGCCACTCGAAGTAGCCGTTCAGCTCGGCGGTCTTCAGCGCCGCCCGCTGCCGGTCGGTGAGCCGCTCGTCGACCGCGGCCGCGAACTCAGCGACGGTCCGGTCGCGGCTCTCGCGCTCGACGCGCGAGCGGAGCTCGACGCCCTCGTACTCGTCGCGGAACACGTCGAGGATCGACCGGACGTCGCGCTCGGGCGGCGCCTCTATCGTCAGCGTCGCTCCCTCCGGCGTGGCGGTCGCCTCGGCGACGACGCCGCCGTGATCGGCCAGCTGGGTGAGCGGCGGCGACTCGGTGACGGTGACGGCGAAGCTGACACCGTCGTTCGTCTCCGAGACGGTCCGCATCGATTCGACCAGCGGGAGGGAGGCGAGCTCGTCGAGGTCGACGCCCTCGCCGTCGGCGCGGAAGTACAGTTCGCAGGCGTCGTCGTCGAGTCGCGTCGTCCCGAGGTGTTCAACTTCCCCGCCGACCGCGTCTGCGATCCGCGCGAGCGACGCCGTCGAGTCGCGGATCCCGACCACGAGCTCCACCACGCGGTCGGTCGTGAGTATCTCCGTGGTCTCGATGGAGTGGAGCCCGTTCGCGATCATCTTCCCGACGGACTCGCACACCCGCCGCTCGCGGCGGTCGAGCACGTCCGCGCCGCTGCCGTAGATAGCCAACAGGCCGTACTGCCGCTCTCCGTACGTCAGCGGCACGACGAGGAGGCGCCGCCCGCCGGCGGTCTTCGGTTCGAGCGGGCCGTCGGCGACGTGCTCTATCGAGCCGCTGTGCGGCTCCCCCGTCTCGACCGTCTCCCGTACCTCCGCCGGCGTCTCCTCGATGTCGAACGTCGCGCCCGACTCGACCGCCACGCCGCTCGCGGCGCGTATCTCGAGCCGACCGGTCGCGGACGACACCTCGCCGATCCACCCGCCGGCGTACCCCGGTTCGCCGGCGACGACCTCGCACACGCGCTCCGAGATGACGCCCGAGTCGCGGTTCTCGACGAGGATGCGACTGATATCGCTGAACAGCCCGTTCACGCGGCCCAACACCCTGTCCAGCGAGCGCCGCTCCGTCGCGAGCTTCTCGGCGCGCTCCTCGGCGAGCCGCTCCGCCGCCTTCCGCTCGCTGATGTCGTTCTGGAACCCGACGTAATGGGCCAGCTCGCCCTCCTCGTCGTAGATCGGCGCGACCGTCAGCTCGTTCCAGAACGGGGTCCCGTCGCGCCGGTAGTTCCGGATCTCGACGGTCGCCTCCTCCTCGTTCGCGATCGCTTCTCCGATCTCGTCGACGGTCTCCGGGTCCGTCCCCGGTCCCTGGAGGAACCGCGGGTTACGGCCGAGCGCCTCCTCGACCGGGTAGCCGGTGTGCTCCTCCCACGCGTTGTTGACGTACACGAGCGGGTAGTCCGGGAGGTCCGGATCGCTCATGCTGATCCCGATCGGCGCGTCCTCGACGGCCCGCGTCACCTCTCCCGCGGACGGCTCGTGGTCGGACACGTCCTGTCGCGGCTCCGCGGTCGGCACCCCCGAGCAGACCGTCGAGATGTCGGAGACGAGCCGTTCGATCGACGCCGATCCGTTCTTCTGGAGGAACCTGTCGACGCCGTTCTCGAAGGCGGCCTCGGGGACGCCCTCCTCGTCCGTCTCGGTAAACATCACGACCGGGACGCCCGCGTCGGACTCCTCGATCGCGGTCGCGAGCGCAACCCCGTCGTCGCCGGCGAGGGCGTACTCGCTGACGACGCAGTCGTACTCCCCGGTCGTCGCCTTCGCGACCGCGGACGAGGCCGTGTCAGTGCGCGTCACTTCGAACCCCGCGGCGCCGAGCGCCGTCTCAATCCGATCGCTCCCCTCCTCCGGGTGGACGAGGAGCGCCCGAGCGTTCGCCATGCTCCGCCCTTCGCACCGACACGGGTTAATGCTTGCCTGCCTTCCGGCGGTCCGGGTCTCCCCCCGCGGGTCGGACGACTTGGACGGCGTGGACCGACCGCCCGGGCTCCAGTCGGCTGTCCAGTTAGGGGGTGATTACTTTGTGGTCGGTAGGCGTAACGATCGACGTATGCTGTCGACGATAGTCGCCGCCGGACCGTCCCGCGAGCGAGCCCGGACACGATGAGCGTGCGCGTTCCGGTCCGCGAGCCGCCCGCGTCGGTTCCCGAAGACCGCGTCGGCCTCCCCGAAGCCGTCCTCGCCGACCTCGGCGTCGCCCCCGGCGGTTCGATCGCCGCCGAGGGGTCGCACCGCGTCGTCGCCCCGGTCGTCGCGGTCGACGCCCAGACGCGTGCCGTCTTCCTCCCCGAGCGGCTCCGCCGGAGCGCCGGACTCGATCCGGGTGACAACGCGACCGTCGCGGCGTCGTCGCTCCCGGTCGCGTCGTCGATCACGCTCCGGCACCGGCAGTCCGTCGACCTCGAGCGGAGCGAGGACGCCATTCGCCGCCGGCTCGATCGGCGGGCCGTGGCCGTCGGCGACGAGGTCGAGGTGACGCGCCTCGGCGGCGCGCTCACGCTCCGGTTCGACGTGCGGGACGTGACCCCCTCGTCGCCGGCGGTCGTCGGCGACGACACCGAGATCGCCGTCGCGGCCGACGACGGCCCGGACGTCGTCGCCGAGTCCCCGGGAACCGGTGGCCCCGGCGCCGGCGTCGTTCCGACGGCGACGTTCGACCGCCTCCTGGACGCCGTCTCCACGCGGTTCGACGCGGCGGAGACCTTCGAGTCCGCCGGCTCTCCGACGCTCGGGCTGCTCCTCCACGGGCCGCGCGGGTCGGGGAAGACGACGCTCGTCGAGGCCGTCGCGGCCGCGACCGACGCGACGCTCGTCCGCGCCTCGGCGGCCCGGCTCCGAGGCGAGCGGACGAGCGACCGCACGGACCGCCTCGACCGGCTCGTCGAGGCGGTTCCCGCGGGGGAACCGACGGTGGTCCTCCTCGACGACCTCGAAGCGCTCGGGGCCGACGACGGTGCCGACTCCGCGCTGGCCGACCGCCTCCGGTCGACGGTCGACGAGCTCCGCGCGGGGGACCGGACGGTCGTGATCGGCGCGACCACGGACCCCAGCGGCGTGCCGTCGGCGCTGCGCCGCGGCGGGCGGTTCGACCGCGAACTGGAGGTCGAGCCGCTGACGGCGGCCGAGCGCGCCGACGCGCTCGAAGCGCTCTGCGAGGGCGCGTCGCTCGCGATGGATGTCGACTTCGAGGCGGTCGCGGCGCGGCTCAACGGGTACGTGTTCGCCGATCTGGCGGTCCTCGCGGACGCGGCGCTGGAGCGCGCGGTCCGCCGCGACGGCCGGACCGCGATTCGGATGGCCGACTTCGACGCCGCGCTCGACGACGTCGAGGCCACCGGGCTGCGAGAGGTCACCGTCGAGTTCCCCGCGGTCGGCTGGGACGAGGTCGGCGGGCTCGACGAGGCGAAGCGGGAGCTGGTGCGCGCGGTGTACTGGCCCTTCGAGTACGCCGACCGCTTCGCGGAGCTCGGGATCGACCCCCCGTCCGGCGTGCTGCTGTACGGCCCCCCCGGAACCGGGAAGACGCTGCTCGCGCGCGCGGCGGCGAGTCTCAGCGACGCGAACTTCATCCCGGTGCACGGGCCCGAACTGCTCGACAAGTACGTCGGCGAGTCGGAGAAGGCGGTCCGCGACCTGTTCGCGACCGCCCGCGAGAACTCTCCGGCGGTGATCTTCTCCGACGAGGTCGACGCGATCTCGCCCCGGCGCCGCGGCGACGACACCGGCGCCGGCGAGCGCGTCGTGTCGCAGCTGCTGACCGAACTCGACGGGCTGGAGCCGCTGACCGACGTCGCGGTGATCGCGGCGACGAACCGCCCGGACGCCATCGACGAGGCGCTGCTCCGGCCGGGCCGGATCGAGAAGGCGGTCGAGACGCCGCTCCCCGATCGAGACGCCCGCAGGGAGATCCTGGAGATCCACGCCCGCGAGATGCCGACGGCGGCCGGCGTCGACCTCGACGCCCTCGCCGACCGCACCGGCGGCTACAGCGGCGGCGACATCGCGGCGCTGGTCCGGGAGGCCGGGCTGCTCGCGATCGAGGACGCGATCGTCGACGACGGACCGGTCGACCCGACCGTCGGGCGTGACCACTTCGAGCGCGCGCTCGCCGAGACATCGCCCTCGACCCGGGACGGGAGGGCCGACGCCGGGCTGCCTGAGAAGTGAACGGTCAGGGAACGGGCGCGGCTCGTGCGGAGAACGACGGCACCGCCGCGATCGGCGGTGCGACGCGAGCCGCGCTTCTCGCCCGCCTCAGTCCGACTCCTCGTGGAGGTTGAGGACGAAGTAGACGACGCCGATCATGGCGACCAGCTCCAAGGCCGCCATCGTCCAGAACCGGGCGTTGAACCCGCCTCCCGGCTCCTGTAGCGTCGGGATCAGGAATATCCCGACGAGCGCGGTCACGACGCAGGCGGCGAGTCCGACGACGGACCGTGTACGCAGCACTGGCGGCTGTTCGGTGGTAGTGTCAGTCATGTCGAAAAATGAACGCTGGAAACGGTTGAACCGTGTTGTTCTGCCGCGTCGGGTCCGCTAGCCGATCAGTCCGCGGCGGAGGCCTCGGCGCCCGCGGAGGGCTCCGGTGCTTCGGTGTCGCCGAGGATCGCGCGGCTGCGGAGCAGGATGAAGCCGAACCCGACCTTGGCGGTCACGTCGAGCACCATGAACAGGAGGGTCTCGATGCCGAGGCCGACGACGCCGGCACCCTCGGTACCGATGATCCACAGGATCGGGTAGGCCGTCCAGAGCACCAACACCAACGCCGTAAGGGTGTTGAACGTGCTCGCGACCTCGGGACCGCGCTCCTTCGCAGCGGCGCGCAGGCTCGTGGCGAGGAAGTACAGCACGACGATCATGCAGATCGTGCTGAACAGCCACCACGTGTACCGCGCGAGCGGCGTGTGCGAGAGCGCGCCGACGAGTCCGGTGACGATCATCAGCGCGTCGACGCCGACGAGCGTGCCGATGCTCACGCGATCGACCTTCGCCAGCAGCGCGAGGTCGAGCAGCAGCAGCGGCGTGGTGAACAGCCAGTCCGCGTACCGCGCGTAGTAGATGTCCAGCATTTCGCTGCCGACCTGAACTTCCGTCAGGCCGATGCCGAAGAACATCGACAGGTACGCTGCCGACGCGATCCCCGGCACGAGGATCGTGATCGAGTAGTACTCACGGGCCTCCTTGTCAGTGACCCCCCATCCTTTAACGATGAAGTAGAAGGTCCCGATGAGCATCAGTAGCGTGCCTATGCCCAACCAGAGCGTCTCGGGGCGACCGTCCCCGAGCAGATCAGCTCCAACGGCTGCGGTTAGCGCTATCGGGTCCATACCCACTTCGTTATACTGTGTATATTCTATTCAGATCGATGCCAACCTAGTCAGGTATCGCCCCGTGACGACGCCCCCTTCTGGCGCGGGGTCCGGCGCCGGTCGACCCTGACGGGCCGCGGGTCGGGGTGACGTTGTCGGCCTGAAAGTAATGACCCTGGGGCTCTACCAGTCTCGTATGGCAGACGACGACGCCGAGGCGGAAGCCGAACAGCGTAGCGAAAGCACTGCGGAACAGGAAGCGGAGGAGACCGACGACGTCACCATCGACGTCGAGGCGATAGACGCCTACGAGCAGCGCATCGAGGAGCTGTCCACCGCGGTCGAGGAGCGCGAGGAGACGATCGAGGAGCTCCAATCGGTCGTCGAAGAGCAGTCCGAACAGATCGAACGGCTCGAAGGGCAGTTCCTCGATCTGTCCGCGCGCGTGGCGGACGGACGGAACATCGGCGTCTGCCCCGAGTGTAACGGCCCCACGGAGAAGAAGGAGCGGCTGTTCAGATCGGACACGATCGAGTGCACGCGTTGCGGCGAAGTGATTCACACGTACTGACGCCGCCGCCCGAACCGCCCCCTTCGGAGCGGCGAAACGCCCGCGGAGACGGTCGCAGGGACGACCCGAATATAAAACACCGAATAATGGCGACGAGGCCCTAACCCGGTAACGGCCGTACGTACGTCCATGTCGACGACGACGGCGAGCCCGGTGCGGCGACTCCTCGGTGAACCGGAACGGACGGCCATCGGTGCCTCGCGCGTGGCGCTGCTCCTCCTCGCGGTCGGATTCGGCGCCCTGTCCGCGGTCGGCACCGACGTGTCGCTCCGGACTCAGATGATCGCGTACCTCGTCGGGATGGTCGCGTTGAACCTCCCGCACGGGGGGTACGAACACTTCTCGAATCTCCGCCGGCGGGGGCTCCCGTTCGGCGCGCGGTACGTGGCGCTCTACCTCGGCTTCGTCGCGTCGTTCGTGGCCCTGTTCGTCGTCGCGCCGCTGCCCGCGCTCGCGCTCGCGTTCGGGACGGCGGTCGCGAAGGGCGGGCACGGCGACCTCCGCGTGATGGACGCGCTGATCGGAACCGACCACCTCCCCACCAAGCCCCAGCGAGCGCTCGCCGCGCTGATCCGCGGCGGCGCCGTGATGATCGTCCCCGCCGTCTTCTGGACCGAGACCTACTACAGCTTCACCGGCATCATGTTGGGCGTCTTCGACGGTCGGTTGGCCGGCCCGGCCGCCTCGAACCCGGAGCCGTTCACCACGGCGCTCGGCGCGGTCTTCGGGCTCGGCGTGATGACGCACCTCGGCGGCGGCCTCGCGACCAGCCTGCGCTCGACCGGCGGCGTCAGCCGGTCGTGGCTCCTCGACGCCGCGGAGACGCTGCTGCTCGTCGCGTACTTCGCGCTCGTACCCGTGGTCGTCGCCATCGGGCTCTACTTCCCGCTGTGGTACTCGCTTCGGCAGTCGGCGCGGAGCATGGTCGTCGAACAGGAGCAGCCCGACCGGACGGAAGGCGTCTCGCTCGTCGTCGCGTGGGGCGTCCTCGTCGTCGGGGCGCTGGTCACGGCGAGCGTCGCGACCGCCCTGTGGACCGTCGCGCCGAACCCGCTGGCCGGCGGCTCGCTGCTCTCCGGCGCGGTCGCCTTCTACACCATCTTCGTCTGCGTCATCGCGATGCCGCACGTCGTGGTCGGCGAATGGCTCGACTTCGGCCGCGGCATCTGGTACGTCCCCTGACCGAGGCGTCTTGGCCTCGCGGCCGCGCCCTCCGTTTCGGTCGACACACACCTCGGCAGTCCCGGACTCTCGCGACCGGGCCGCCGCCGCGCGGTCGACGAGATAACAAACCCTAAAACCCGGCTCGGCGACCGATACGGTATGCCTCTGCGGTTCGCTCGGCGGCTCGGGCTCGCGGACGCGGTGACCGTGGCCAACGCCGCCGTCGGGTTCCTCGCCGTCGTCGCCGCGACGGTCGACGTCGCGCTCGCGGCCAGGCTCGTCCTCCTCGCCGCCGTCGCGGACGGGCTCGACGGGGTCGTCGCCCGCCACCGCGGGTCGACTCCCGCCGGCCCGTACCTCGACTCGCTGGCCGACGTCGCCTCCTTCGGCGTTGCGCCCGCCGCGCTCGTCGCCGCCGTCGTCCGCGACGGGCGCTCGCTCGCGACGGACCCCGCGCTCGTCGCCGCCGTCGTCGGCGCGGGCGCGCTGTTCGTCGCCGCCGCGGTCGCCCGCCTCGGCCTCTACACGGCCGACGAGGACGGCGCCCGCGAGACGGTGGGCGTTCCGACGACGCTGGCCGCGACGGTGCTCGCCGCCGCCGTCATCGCGGGCTACACCGCCCCGGTCCCGCTCGTCGCGGCCACGACGGCGTTCGCGCTGCTCATGGGGTCGACGGTCACCTACCCGGACCTCCACGCGCAGGACGCGCTCGTGATGGGGGTCGTTCAGGCGGCCGTGATCCTCACCCCCGCCGGTCACATGGCGACGAGCGCGCTCCCGGCGTGGATCGGCGAGGGGTTCGCGTTCGCGCTACTGTTCCTCGCCAGCGGCTACCTCGTCCTCGGCCCGCGGTTCTACTGGGGCGACGGGATTCAGGCGCCGCCGGAGCTCCGGCGGTGACCGAGCGGCCGCGAGCGCCTCCGCTGGCGGGTCGGGACTCGCGAAGAAATACCGAAGCGGCGTCCCGTTGACGCCGACTACAGCAGGTCGTCGAACTCCTTGTACCGGGTGATGTCGACGCCGTCCTCGGTGACGACGGCGACGTTGATCCCGTTGCCCGAGGCGAGGTCGCGCTCGACGGCGGACTGGATCGCCTTCGCGGCGATGGTCTTCGCCTCGTCGATGCTGACCTCGTCGTCGTACTCCTGCTCTAAGACACCGAGCGCGTACTGCGACCCGGAGCCGGTGACGGTGTACTCCTCCTCGGTCGTGCCGCCGAGGGCGTCGATGGAGTAGATGTGCGCGCCCTCGTCGTCGACGCCGCCCAGGATCGGCTGGACGACGAAGAACGCCCCGGAGCGGAGGAGGTTCCCCGTCAGGGTCGACAGCGCTTCCATGGACATGTCCTTACCGCGGCGGGCCTCGTAGAGGCTCGTCTCGGCGCGAAGCGTCGAGATGAGGTTCTGGGCCGCCGAGACGGAGCCCGCGATGGTCAGGGCGCCGCGCGGGTGGATCTCCTCGACCTTCTGGACGTCCTTCGAGGAGACCATGCCGCCGAGGGAGGCGCGCATGTCGGTCGCCATCACGACGCCCTCGTCGGCCTTGATGCCGACGGTGGTGGTCCCCGTCTTCATCTCGCCGTCGCCCTCCGCCTTCGCAGCGCGGCGCTCGCTGTGTTCGAACTCGCCGAGCTCCGGTCCGAAGACAGGCTGGTCGCGGCCGAGGTCGGCAGCCGGCCCGTCTGAGAGGTCGCCAGTCGGTGTTCGCATTACGTCCACATTCGCCCGGCGCGCTGATAAAGGCAACCCTTCGGGGGCCGCCGACCGGTTCCGACGGGCCTATCCGTCGCCGGGCCGCGACCGGCCGACCGCGGCGGGGGACACTGGATCGCGACGGACCTCGGAGCGGGCGCTGCGGGGCTGCGACGGGCACGAGGAGAGCTGTGCGGGATCGCGGGTCGAAGGGGGGTCTCGCCGTCGCTCGGCGTCTGGTCGGTCGCGGAGAACGAGCTACTGTCGGCGCGCGATCACTCCTGGTCGACGGCCTCGGTGGTCGTCTCGACGAGCCGGCCGACCGGGACGTTGATGCCGAGGTGCTGACGCGCGAAGACGGCCACCGGGAACAGCGAGATTCCGACGGCGACGGACGCTTGGTGCAGCCCGAAGAGGGCCGCGGTACGGATGCGGTCGAACATTGGACTTCTGTCACACCCCAACGGAGGGGTATATAAATATCTTCCGTGGGCCGCGCCGAAGACACCTCGACGCTGTCTTGCGGTTTCCGGTTATTGATTAACGATCCTGAAATATCTCTCGTTCCGCGTCGATCGACGCGTATCCCAGCCCGGTTTGACCTCGTTTATTCTCATAACTTATGCGGATCTTCGTCGCCTCGTGCGCCTCGCATCGGCTCGCTCGCCGCCGCGGGGCGTCCCCGAGTCGCTCGCGCCGGACCGAACGGGATTTAACGGCCTGCGCGCCTACCCTCTCGCGTGCAGAACGTCACGGACCGGATCCGGAACCCCTTCGGGATGCGCCCCGACTGCCCCTCGTTCGTCCCCGGCTACGGCGACGCCAACGCCGACTTCCACGTCGTCGGCGACCGCCCGGGCGTCCACGGCGGGACCGCGGCGGGCGTCCCGTTCACCGGCGAGGCGTGGTCGCCCGCGTTCCTGTCGGCGCTCTCGGACGCCGGACTGATCGCGGGTGTCGCCGAGGGAGTCGCCCCCGACGGCGTCGCGCGCGACGGCGACCCGACGGCGGTCGACCCCGTTCGAACCGGCCGAACGTTCCTCTCGTACCTTCACATGTGCGCGGGCGAGGCGCCGCCCGACGAGGCCGCCTACGCCGACATGGAGCGGTTCTTCGACGCGGAGCTCCGCGCCATCGCCGCGCACGTGCTGCTCCCGGTGGGCGCGCGGGCGACCGAACACGTCCTCGAAACCTACACCGCCCGGGCTCGGAAGACCGAGATAGACATGGACGGGCTCCACGGTGAGGAGCTGCTCGGCGCCGGCTGGCTCGTCGTCCCGATCAAAGACCCCGCAGACTGGGCGGACGGCGACGCCGATCGGCTCGTTGACTCGCTCCGAGAGCTCCGGTCAACCGACTTCCGCCGCGAGAGCGACCTCGGTCGCTTCATCGCCGGCAGCGACCCGTACCTCGTCCGCTGACGCGGCGATCGCTCGCCGAGCCCGCGACCCGGCCTCCCCCGTCCGGATGGACGTGAACTTTCCCCGGCAAAGCGCGCTACCGATACGGCGATCCGGCAGTAATCGCTCACATCTGCGGCCGATCGTTTTCTATCGCGGCCGCGAGGGTGTCATATTTGTCACTACTATCCGGATTTTATACCTGTCCCGCCGATCCGTGAGTAGACGCCCGACCGATCGGGCGTCGGCCGCAGGACTGGTACTCCCCGCGGCGACTTGGTCAGTCCCGGCCCTCACCGGCCGGTTTTTCCTCGCTACACAGCGCCTCGACGTACTTCCCGACGTGGTCGTCCATTCGCCGCTTGTAGCCCGCCTGCCGCGCGAGCCGGTCGAGCTCGCGGGAGACGTACGTGCCGTACTGGACCGCCTTCTTCTCCGCGGCGTGGACCGACTCCGGCAGCCGCCGGCTCGCGACGCGGCGGAGCGCGACCTTCCGCTCGTCGCCGTCGACGAGCAGGGCGTCCGGGAGCGCCAGCGCGGCGCCGACGACACGGTCGTCGAGCAACGGCGTCGCGGGCTCGACCCCCGCGGCGCGGAGCGCGAGCACGTCCCGCTCCAGCTGATCGGGCAGCGTCCGGACGGTCTCGGTCCGGGCGCCGCGGACGGTGTCGGCGTCGACCCGGGAGTCCTCGGCGGGGTCGACGACCTTGCTGTACCCGCCGAACAGCTCGTCGGCCCCCTGTCCGACTGCGAGGCGATCGAACCCGTCGGCCGCGGCCGCTTCGGCCGTCATGAACAGCGGCACCGCGATGGACGCGTCCATCGGGTTCCGGCGACCGGTCGCGGCCGCCACCGCGCGGACCGCTCGCGTGAGGTCGTCGTGCGTCACCTCGACGACGCGCAGGTCGCGGTCCATCGCGCTCGCGGCCTCGCGCGCCGCAGCGATGTCGTGGCTCCCCTCGAAGCCGGCGACGTAGCAGGGGGCCTCCGGGACGGCCGCGGCGACGAGGCCGGAGTCGACGCCGCCGGAGAAGGCCACCGCGAGGTTGCCGTCACTGCTCTCGTCGTCTCCCCCGGACCGAGTTGATGCCGCGAGGTCCTCGAGCGCCGCGCTCACCGCGCCGTCGACCGCCGCCAGCGCGGCCTCCGGATCGGCGGTCGGAGCCGGGTCGGGGAGCCGCCAGACGCGTTCGGTACCGCCGGCCGAGACCACGCTCCCCGCGGGCACCGGCTCCGGATCGGCGAGCGCGCCGCGGTCGAAGGCCCACGCGTCGGTCGCCGCGGGAATGCGGGCGGTCCCCGGATCGAGCGCCTCGCGCTCGACGAACAGCGGTTGTCGGCCGAGGACATCGCGGACGAGCACCGGGCCGTCGCGGTTCGGCCCGTCGCGGTCCCGCGGGTCCAAACTCGGCGGCTCGGCCAGCAGCCCGGCGAAGCCGCACCCGCCGGGGAGCGGGTCGCCGTCGCGGAGCGCGGCACGGACGCGGTCCGCGGGGGCGCCGCGGAGGTCGGACGAGGAAGGGGCCGTCATCGCGGTCACCGGAGGGCGTCGAGCGCGCGGAGCGCGCGGCGCTTGGCGCCCCCGCCGAACTGCCGGAGCGAGACCCGCCACGGGGTGCGCTTGCCGACGACGCTCGTCCGGCCGTCGGCGATCCCGTCGAGGATCGCGTCCGCGGAGCGCTCGTCGGCGCCGACCTCCGTCACCGCCTGCCCGACCATCTCGGAGATGTGGGCGTCGCTGCCGGCGGTCATCGGGAGCCCGTTGCGGACGGCGAACTTCTCGGCCTGTCGGTTCGAGCGGCCGGTGAACAGCCGCGAGTTGTACACCTCGATCGCGTCCGCGCTCGCGAGCCGCTCGTCGCTGACGTGCGCGGCGACGCCGTGGCGGGACTTCTGGAAGGGGTGGGGGACGACCGCGATCCCGCCCTGGTCGCGGATCCGGTCGAGCGTCTCGTCGAAGGGGAGGCCGCTCTCGACGCGCTCGTCGATGCCGAACGCGAGCACGTGGCCGACCGCGCAGGTCACCTCCATGCCGACGATGCCGACGAGCCCGTAGTCGGGGGCCTTCTCGGCCGCCTCGATGCTGGCGTCGATCTCGTCGTGGTCGGTGACGGCGAGCGCGTCGAGCCCGACCGCGGCCGCCTGCTCCAAGAGGAGGTCGACCGGGTCGCGCCCGTCGTACGACAGCGCGGAGTGCGCGTGGAGCTCGACCGATAGCACGCCCGACGGTTCGAGCGTGGTGATGAAAAGCGCCCCGGTCCGCGCCGGTTCACGCCGCTTCGCGGCGATCGAACCCCATTTCGACGATCTGTTATCTAAAAGCAACTGCGGTGGCGCGTGCCGACGAGCGGCCGGAGGGCGCGAGTCGCACGCGCGAGGGAGTCGCGAACGGTGCGATGTGCGAGCGAGGCGAGCACCTCGGTTGCGAGCGGTGAAACCGCGGGCAGTGAGCGACGGGGCTGGGGAGGCGTGAGGTGCTGTGCGCGAGTCCTCGCGGCGAGGCTTTGGCGGCGTTCGCCACCGGTCCGCCCTCGGTTGTTTATATACGGACGGTGGAACCGATGAAAAGAACCCGCAACCACCGAGTGCTAGCTAAAACGCGCTCCCGCCTACGGTCTTCCGATAGGTCGCGCGCCCGGTGTGGCTCGACTCGTCCCACGACTCCACGTCGACGACGACCCGAGTGTCGACCGCGTCCCCGGGCGCGCCCTCGATCCGGAGCGTCGAGTCGCCGATGCGCGCGACGTGTACGCCGCCGTCGGACTCGCCCGTCACCATCACTTCGATCGCGTCCCCGGCCGCGTAGTCCGGTGTCGATCCCCGGAACGACCACCCGGCGAGGAACTTGTCGAAGACGCTCATGCGCGGGACACCTCCTCGGAGGCGCGGTCGGGGATGTACTCCCGCCCGAAGCCGGTGATCGCGGCGATGATGAATATCGCCACGAGGAACCAGCCGTGG
Source organism: Halorubrum ezzemoulense DSM 17463 (assembly GCF_002114285.1). GTDB lineage: Archaea > Halobacteriota > Halobacteria > Halobacteriales > Haloferacaceae > Halorubrum > Halorubrum ezzemoulense. Next base: position 7,381 of record NZ_NEDJ01000043.1, on the reverse strand, counting down.
AAGACGTACGGCACGACCTCGATGGGGTTCACGACCATCTCGGGGCCGTACTGGGACCCGAGGCCGTCCGGCCCGACCATCACCTGGTACCCGACCAACACGCCGCCCGCCCACGGGAAGATGTAGCCGAGCGCGGAGGTGTTGGCGTCCAAGATGTTCGCGCGCCGGTAGCCGTTGATGTTGAACTTCTCGCCGATCCGGGCGACGTACGGGGCGATCGCGATCTCCGCCGCGGTGTTTATCGTGATCATCCCGTTGATCGTCGCGGTGCCGAGGACCATCGTCAGCTCCGCCCGGCGGACGGTCGTCGCGACGCGGTCGAGGAGGAACGTCTGGATCGCCTCGAAGCCGCCGCCGCGGATCATGATCTGCGCCATCGCGACGATGAGGAGGGTGAGGACGATCAGCGGGAAGAACCCGACCGCGCCCGTGTAGAGGCTCCCGCCGACGCCCGCGGTCTCGCCGACCTCGACGACCGGGAGCCCGGAGAGCGCCCCGGCCTCCGTCACGGTGAAGGCGACGATGTCGCTCGCGCTCGACAGCCCGAACAGGAGGTTGGACGCGACCGCCACGACCAGCCCCCACGAGATCGCCTCGACGATGTGACGGCCCACGACCGCGGTGACGATGACGACTCCCATCGAGAGCAGGTGGACTAGTCCGAGGGCGTTCGCGGACTCGCGGAGCGCGACGGCGCCCTCGAGGCTCACGCCGGCCATGGCCGAGCCGGCGATCAGGTACGCGGCGAACGCCGGGACCGCCGCCGCGATAGCGTACTTGAACCGCGAGGCGACGACCCCGCCGATGTCCGCGTCCTGAGTCACGGCGCTCACGATCGTCGTGTCGCTGACGGGCGCGAGGTTGTCGCCGAAGACGGCGCCCGACAGGATCGCGGCGAACAGCAGCACGGGGTTCGCGCCGATGAGCACGCCGGCCGGGAAGACCAGCGTCACGAACGCGACGGTCGCCCCGTATCCGGTGCCGATCCCGGTCGCGAGGAGGCCGCAGAGGATGAACGCGGCCGCGGGGAACGTCGACGCGCCGACGTTCAGAGCGTCGGCCGCGAAGATGAGCCCCTCGACGAAGCCGCCGGCCTGAAGCGTCTGGGCGAACATCCCGGCCCAGAGCCACGCGACGATCGCGGTCGCGGCCACGCGCTGGGTCATCCCTTCGAAGATCGTGTCGGCGTACGCCTTCCAGTCGCCGCGGACGAGGAACATCCCGAGCGTCGTTCCGACCAACGCGCCCACGACGAGCCCGTTGGTGTCACCGATCCCGAGGACGCCGCTCTGGAAGATCGCCCAGGCGATGAAGAAGACGAGCGGGAGGGTGCTCGCCCACTTCCCCCCGCGGAACTCGATCCGCGGGTCGTCGCTCCCTTCCTCGCCGACGCCGAAGTCGCTGCCGTCTGGGGGGTCACCGCCGTCGGTCGCGGCCGGGGTCCCCGCTGTCGTGTCGGTCATTTATCTCTCACACGCCTTCGGAGACCGACGGCTCACGTAAATCCCCGTGTGCGCTCCGTCAGACGGACCGGGAGCGTTCGCCCGACGGAATCGCCTCACGCGGGGACAAGAACACGCTTAAGACCCCCGACGGCGACCGTCTTGACGGGAACAGCACAGCTGCAGATCCGACTCGCCGGGGCCCTTTCGCCCGCGGCTTGGGAATGTAGCAGTGCGCCGACGCCTCCGGCGTCGCGGTCGGGCGGCCCGCTCGCGCGGACCGTCCGGTCGGAGCGCTCGCTCCGCGAGCGATCCGTAGCCGCGCCGCGCGGAGTCGCGGTCACGTTGCGGTTGTGCCGTTCCAACCAGACAGACAATGGCACGAATGCACACGCGCCGTCGCGGTTCGTCCGGTTCGGACAAACCGGCGACGGACGAGACCCCGGAGTGGAGCGACGTCGACGCCGAGGACATCGAGTCCCGCGTCGTCGAACTGGCGGAGCAGGGCCACGACCCCAGCGTCATCGGCCTCAAGCTGCGCGACGAGGGCGTCAAGGGCGTCCCGGTCCCCGACGTGAAGCTGGCGACCGGCAAGAAGGTCACCGAGATTCTCGAGGAACACGACGCCGACGCCGACATCCCGGAAGACCTCCGCAACCTCATGTCGCAGGCGGTTCGCCTGCGCGAGCACATGGCGGAGAACGGGCAGGACCACCAGAACAAGCGCGCGCTCCAGAACACGGAGTCGAAGATCCGCCGCCTCGCGAACTACTACCGCGGCGACGAGATCGATGAGGAGTTCACGTACACCTACGAGAACGCCGTCGAGCTCTTAGAGGAGTGAGCGGCTAGCACGGCGACACCGAGCGACCGATCCCGACCGACACACCACACATGACCGAAGCGACGTCCGCCACGCCCGCCCCCGACGCGCTCGCCGGCGTCCTCGCAGACGCGCCGTTCGTCCGGCTCGTCGCGACCGACGACGGCGACGCGCTGGCAGCCGCCGGGCTGCTCGCGCGAGCGCTCCGAGCGATGGGCACGCCGTTCCAGGCTCGGGTCGACCGCGACCCGGTGCCGGCGGACGTCGACGACTGCGTCGCGGTAACGGTCGGCGTCGACCGCGGCCCGCACGCGATCCCCGGAACGGGACGACCGGCGAGCACGGCCGCCTTCGCGGTCGCCCGCGCCCTCGGCGTCGAACCCGACCCCGTGGTCGCGCTCGCCGGCGTCGTCGCGGCCGGGTCGATCCCCGGCGCCGACGGCTCCGGCGACGCGCTCGACGCCGCGGAGCGGGCCGGCCGCGTCGAGCGGCGGCCCGGCGTCGCGCTCCCGGTTTCAGGCGGCGAGCGCGCCGCTCACGAGACCGACGGCGCGGACGCGGCCCCCTCGCGGGCCGAGGCCCTCGCGGCCTCGACGCTCGCGTCGACGCGGTACTCCGGCGACCCCGATGGGGCGCGCGACGCGCTCGATCCCTTGGGACTGTCCGCCGACCCCGACGCCGACGACCGCCGGCGCTTCGCGTCGCTGGTCGCGGTCGACGCGGTCGACGGCGACGATACGAGCGAGCGCGCGGCCGCTGCGGTCGAGCGCGCGCTCCGTCCGTACGCGACGGACGGTCCCTTCGAGACGGTCGGCGGCTACGCCGACGTGCTCGACGCGCTCGCCCGAGAGGCGCCCGGGACGGGGGTCGCGCTCGCGCTCGCGAGCGACCCGGCTCCGTCGCTTCGGACGGCCGCGCTCGACGCCTGGCACCGCCACGGACTGGCGGCGCACCGGGCGCTCGACGACGCGACGGTCGGCCGGTACGACGGCTGCGTCGTCGCCCGCGTCGACGCGGCGCCGGCGGTCCTGCCGACGGTCGCCCGACTCGTCCGGGACTTCCGGTCACCAGAACCCGTCGTAGTCGCGCTCGACGAGGGCGCGGGCCGGCTCGCGGCCGCTGCCGTCGAGCCGATCGGGCTCGGCGACGCCTGCCGGACCGCCGCCGACGAGGTCGGCGGCGACGGTTGGGGGGCCCCCGCTCGCGGCGGGATCGCCGTCGAGACCGCCGGACCCGGCGACGCAGACATCACGGGGGCGCTGGCCGCGCTCCGGGAGGCGATCTGAGATGTCCGACGACGCCCCCCGAACGGCCGGCGGCGACGCCGACCGGACCGCGACGGTCCGGACCACGCACGCCGACGCCGCGACCGTCGCGGCCGCGGTCGGGCCGGACGAGACCGACTCGATGCGCACGCGCGTCAACGGCGACGCCGTCGCCTGTACCGTCGCGCGACCGACCACCGGCGGGCTCCAGTCGACGCTGGACGACCACCTCGTGAACCTGCGCGTCGCCGACCGCGTGGTCGAGCGCGCTCGGTCGCATATCGCCGCAGACGCCGACTCCGCCGACACCCTCGACTCCACAGACGAACCGCAGACGACCGACACCGACACACACACCGACACATGAGCGAACGATCCGTATCCAAGAGCAGAGAACAGAAGCGCTGGTACTCCGTGCTGGCGCCCGAACAGTTCGACCGACAGGAGCTCGGCGAGACCCTCGCCGAGGAGCCCCAGCAGGTCGTCGGCCGCACGATCACGACGACGCTCGACGAGCTGACGGGCGACTCCAACGCGAACAACACGAAGCTGACGTTCAAGATCACCGACGTGGGCAGCGACTCGGCGTACACCGAGTTCATCAAGTACGAGCTGACGCGCGACTACCTGCGCTCGCTCGTCCGCCGCGGCGCCTCGAAGGTCGAGGCGTCGATCACGGTGCTGACCACGGACGACTACCGCATCCGCGTCCAGCCCGTCGCCCTGACGACCAAGAAGGCCGACCGGTCTCAGGAGAAGGCGATCCGCCGCGTCATGATCGACAAGGTCCACGCGGCCGCCGAGGAGCGCACCTTCGAGGCGTTCGTCGACGCGATCGTCGACGGGAACCTCTCGTCGGCCATCTACGGCGACGCCAAGGAGATATACCCGCTCCGCCGCGTCGAGGTCCAGAAGCTCACCCTCGAAGCGCGCCCGCGCGAGGTCGCCGCCGAGGAGGAGGCCGCCGTCGACGTCGACGCCGACGAAGTCGCGGTCGACGCCGACGAGTAACGGCTCGTCCACCCGACGCGGCCCCGTTTTGCGTTTATCCCTTCCCGAGCGGCCGCGCCGTCACCGAGCGGGTCAGTCCGCGTCCGACGCCGTGTCGGCGGCCATCCGGATTCGCGCCGACTCGAAGCCACACTCCTCGTAGAAGCCGCGAGCGGACTCGTTCTCGACGTCGACGTCGAGCGTGACGCGCTCGCAGCCGCGGTCGGCGGCGGCCCCCCGGGCGCGGTCGAGCAGCCGCCGCCCGATACCCTCGCCGCGGCGCGGCGGCCGGACGTACAGCTCGCTCACGTGGAGTCGGTCGCCCGCGGCGAACACGGGTGCGGACGACTCGGGGCTCGCGGCGGCGTAGCCGACGAGGCGGGCGTCATCGCCCGTTTCGCCGTCCGCGACGGCGACCCACGTCACCGCCTCGTCGTCGTCGAGCTTGTCCCGTCGGTGTTCGACGCCCGCGGCGACGAGGTCGACGTCGTCCGCGAGCGCGTTCCGGTCGGCGAGCCGCGCCATCTCGCGCGCGAACGGCAGCCACAGGTCCTCGACCAGCGGTCGCACGTCGCCCCGCCGGAGCCGCCTGATCGTCGGGGTCACTCCGGATCGACCGCCATCGTCATCTGTTTGCGGTACTCCTCGAACCCGGTCCGCTCGTAGAACGCCACGGCTCGCTCGTTGTCGACGTCCACGTCGAGCCGGAGCTGCCCGCAGCCGTGGTCGCGGGCGTCGGCGACCGCGCGCTCGACGAACCGGTCCGCGAGGCCGGTGCCGCGGTACGGCGCCGCGACGTATATCTCGCCGATCACCAGCCGGTCCGGGCGATCGAACGGGTCGGGACACGCGTCGACGCTCGTCATCAGCAGGCCGACGAGGTCCAGGTCGGGATCGGTCACGGCGGCGGTCGCGGGGTCGACCGCGGCGTCGGCCGCCCCGTCGGCGGCGGTCGCGGCGACCCAGCCGCGGCTTCCCGAATCGTCCAGCTGGTTCCGGGCGAACTCCACGTGTCGCTCGACGAAGCGCTCCTCGGGCCAGTCCGCGAGGTCGTGGGCCCCGACGGCGTCGGCGAGGTCGCGGTTGTACGGGAGCCACAGGTCGGCCGCGTAGCGGCGGAGGGCCTCCTCGTCGGACGGCAGCCGTCGGATCGCGGGTCGATCGCCGGACATACCCGGTAACTCGGTCGGCGAGAGAAGTGTTTTCCGGCCGCGTGCGACCCGTCCGCATCCGGCGATATCCGGGAGACGAAAGCTTGAAACGCCGCTCGCTCGACCTCTCGGGTATGGAACTGCGGGTCATCGAGAAGACCGACACGGAACTCCACATCGAGATCGCGGGCGAGGATCACACGTTCATGAACGTGCTGAAGGGCGCCCTGCTGGAGTCGGACGACGTCGCGGCCGCGACCTACGACATGAATCCCGAGCAGTCCGGGGGCCAGACCGAACCCGTCCTCACCGTCAAGGCCGAGGAGGGCGACCCGCTCGACGTGCTCGGGGACGCCGCCGAGTCGATCACCGAGCGCACGGACGCCCTGCGCGACGCGGTTCGCGCGGCCTGACCGCGCGGTCTGACCGCGGACGGACCTCTTTCCGCTCTCCGTTTTCCGGTCCCCTGCGCGCTGCGAGGGGCATACCTAAGTGCCGACTCCCGAAACGGGGGTGTATGCCGCCGAGCGTACTCATGCTGGGGTGGGGGTACCCGCCGAACATCACCGGCGGGCTCGACGTCCACGTGGGAGAACTGTTCACCGGGCTCCGCGACGAACTCGGTGTCGACGCCGCGCTGGTGTTGCCGGCGGAGTTCGCGCCCGACGACGAGCCGGGACTCGAACCCGTCGAGACCGGCGAGGGCGACGTCGCGGCGCGCGTCGGGGAGCTCTCCGACCGCCTCGCCGAACTCGCGCCCGACTACGACGTGATCCACACCCACGACTGGTTCGGGTACGGGCCCGGTCGCGCCGCCGCCCGCGAGTCCGACGCGACGTGGGTCTCCTCGTTCCACTCGCTGGCGAGCGACCGCAACATCGACCCGCCGAGCCGCGAGGTCGAGACGGAGCGCCGGCTCGCGAACGCCGCGGACACCAACATCGCGGTCAGCGAGATCGTCCGCGAGGATATCCGAGAGCTGTACGACGCGGACTCGCGGGTCGTGTACAACGGCTTCTCGACGCCGCAGTTCTCTGGGAAGGACGTCCGCGAGGACCTCGGTATCGACGGCGAGATGCTGTTCTTCGTCGGCCGCCACACCGACCAGAAGGGGATCTCGCACCTCCTGTACGCGACCAAGAAGCTCCGCGGCCGCGACGTGACGCTCGTCGTCGGCGGGTCGGGCCACCAGACCGAGCAGCTGAAGCGGTTCGCCGAGCTGCTCGGCATCGAGGACCGGGTCGAGTTCGTCGGCTACGTCCCCGAGGCAGAGCTCGGCGACTACTACGCCGCCTCGGACGCGTTCGTCTCGCCCTCGTACGCCGAGCCGTTCGGGATCACGATCACGGAGGCGCTGGAGGCGGGCACGCAGGTCGTCGCGACGCCGTCCGGCGTCGCGGAGGTGCTCGCCGACGGCTGCCTCGTCGAGGTCGAGACGGACTCGGAGTCGATCGTCGACGGGCTCATCGAGGCGCTCGACCGCGAGGAGCCGCCGGAGTACGGGCGCCGCGAGTGGCTGGACGTGGCGGAGGACACGCTCGCCGTGTACGAAGACGTCGCGTAATCCGTTCGAACCCCTTCTCCCCGAGACGCCCCGCTCAGTCCTCGTCGCCCCGGAACACGTCGAACTCGGTCACCGGTTCCGGGTGCGTGACCCGGAACCGGTGACCGAGTTCGACGTGTTCCGGGGCGACGAGGACTGAGCGGGGC